>JBBSVL010000014.1:0-18515 GCA_038233595.1 Propionibacteriales bacterium
AGTCTGGTAGGTGTCGATCAGCTCGTCGAGCGCGGCCGGGTCGATGTACCCCTTCTCCGTCAGCAGCGTCTCGAGCGCCCGGACCCGCACATCCATCGGGTCGAGCTCGCTGCGGTCCTCGTCGTGATCATGATCGTGACCATGGCCCATGTGGGCGAGTGTAGAGCGCGACCGGGTGCCCGATCACGGGCGGCTGAACCGGAACGGGGTTGAGCGTCGCGGGCTACATTCGTGACATGGCTGATCGACCGGACCGTGTGTGTGTGCCGCTGGAGATGGAGATGCTGCCGCTCTACCGTGAAGCTCCCGGGTCTGCGCGGCTGCGACGCGAACAGAAGCGTGAACAGCGACGCGCAAGGCGATCGAAGCGCGAGTCGCCGACGCGCACGGAGCGGGCACTCGCGCGTCTCGCCGCCGGAGCAAACGCCGTCGTCAGCCGTCGGCACTCCTGACGGGCTGGTCCCTCGCAGGTCGCTCGTGGCAGGTCCTGACGCCCTACCGTCCGCCGAGCCGTCCGAGCATCTCGTTGTACGCCCGGAGCGCGTCCTCGTCGTTGTCGAGGTCGGTGTCGTCGGTCATTGTCGCCCCGGCGTCGCCCACCTGGTCGCGCAGGTTCTGGCGACGGACGTTCTCCAGCCACGGCCCGAACGCCGCGTCCCGGTCCGGGTCGGCGATCAAGGCGATCGTCAGGCCGACGGCGAAGAACATCATCAGCCCATCGCCCACGGCCCACATCAGGGCGCCGCCGATGTTGACGTCCTGGAGGGCGCCGGGCCCCCACGAGGGCGCCATCCTGGCCATCAGCGGATACAGCGGGTGTCCCGCTTGGAGCAGCACGATCCCGACGATCGTGTCGGGCACCATGCCGACCACGAGCAGGAAGATCCGCATCAGTCGCGGCAGCCGGGTCGGGATCGGCTCGCCGCCGAGCAGCGGAAGGAAGAACAGGTAGCCGCTGACCAGGTAGAGCACGTGCTCGCCGTCGGCCAGCCAGGGGTTCCGCATCATCTGGTCCATGAAGTCGGTCAGGTGCGTAAGGACCAGCACCGCGCCGTACTGCAGCAGGCCGAAGACCGGGTGCGTCAGTGCCCGCACCACCGAGGAGGCCAGGGCCCGGTCGAACCAGTCACGGTGCACGGCCGCGCGGAGGACGGTGATCGGGTGCGCACAGACCACGAGCGCAGGCACCACCATGATCAGCAGCAGGTGCCCGACCATGTGCACCCAGAACAGCGAGTGAGCGTAGACGTCGAGCGACGAGCTCAGCGTCACCACGAGCGTGGCCATCCCGGTGAGGTACGACGCCACCCGCACCGGATGGACAACCGGCGCACCGGTGTGGCGGCGCCCCCGGCGTAACGCGAAGAGATAGCCCACCACCAGCGCGAGCACCACCAGGTCCCAGACCGGGCGGAGCTGCCAGGTCGCGAAGAAGGTGTGCCAGCCGATCGGCGGCAGGTCCATGTTCATCATCTCCGGCATCGGAATGCGGGGCTCCCCGCCCAGGCGACAGGTGCGACACCCGGAACGCTACGCCCCGGCGTCCGCCTGTTCGCAGCGAGTCAGGCCCACCGAACCCTTCGCCCGTTGTCTATCCTCCCGGGTAGAGCCTGAACCGAGCGAGACACCGCAGATGAGGAGGCCCGACGTGGCCAACAAGGCCGGTTCGAGCACCCAGGACCGCAAGCAGCGGTCCGCTGCCGTCCTCGCAGCGGAGAAGCGGCGCCAGCGTTCGGTCACCCTGACGATCGGCGCGATCGTTGCCGTGGTCATCATCGTCCTCGGGCTGCTCGTGGCGAAGTCCCTGTCCGGCCAGAAGTCGACAACCCCCTCGGCGGCGACCGGCGGCCTGGCCTCGGCGGCAGTCACCAAGGCGGTGAGCAACGTCCCCGCGAGCGTGTCCAACTCGATCGGGGTCGGGCTGGCTCAGAACGCACCCAAGCCGCTCAAGGGTGCGCCGCCGCTGACCAGTGGCGGCAAGCCGCGGGTGCTGTATGTCGGCTCCGACTTCTGCCCGTACTGCGCCGCCGAGCGCTGGTCCCTGGCGGTGGCGATGGCGAGGTTCGGCTCGTTCAAGAACCTCGGGCAGACCTCGTCCTCGGACACCGATGCCTACCCGGGCACCAACACGCTGTCCTTCCACGGATCGACGTACACCAGCAGCTACCTGGCCTTCTCCGGCTACGAGCTGCAGAACCGCGACCAGACCAAGACCCTGGACAAGCTGCCCAAGGCCGACCAGGCGCTGCTCGACAAGTACGACGCTCCGCCCTATGTCTCCGGGAGCAGCGGGGCGATCCCGTTCATCGACATCGGCGGCAAGTACGTCAGCTCGGGCGCGTCCTTCGACCCCGGCGTGCTCAAGGGGCTCAGCCACGCCCAGATCGCGCAGGCGCTGTCCGACCCGAACAGCAAGGTGGCGAAGAGCGTCGTCGGGTCCGCGAACCTGATCACCGCGGAGCTGTGCAAGCTCACCAACGGCAAACCGGCCAACGTCTGCACCTCGCCAGGTGTGAAGACCGCAGCCGCCACGCTGGGCTGAGATGACCACTCGTCCGCCGCGGTGGGCTCCCCCGGCGTCCCTGCTCATCGCCGTGCTCGGACTGCTGGTGTCGGCGTACCTCACCTATGAGCACTACTCGGCGTCGACCACGCTGGCCTGTTCGGACAACGGCAAGGTCAACTGCCTCAAGGTGACCACGAGCAGCTACTCGAAGGTGCTGGGCGTCCCGGTCGCCGACCTGGGCGTCGTCTTCTTCGTCGTGATGACCCTTCTGTGCCTGCCGGCCGCGTGGCGCTCGGGGTCGGCCCTGCTGGGTCGCGTCCGACTGGCAGGCTGTGTCGTCGGCGTGGTCTCGGCCCTCTACCTGGTGTGGGCCGAGCTTTTCGGCGTCAGCGCCATCTGCCTGTGGTGCACCGGCGTGCACGTGCTGACGTTCCTGCTGTTCGTTATCGTGGCCCTGGCCGCGTCTCTCGCGGAGCCGGAGACACCCTGAGCTGCCGGTCGTCTAGTCAGCCGGGTGTTGTTGGTTCGTCGGGGTCCCGCCGGTCGGCGTCCTGCGGGTCGAACGTGACGTGCACCCTCTCGAAACCCTTGTGCCGCTGGGCCTTCGCGTAGGCGGCGTACGCCCGGCGGTCTGCATCGGTCAGCTCGACGGCATCGGTGAACGGCGTGAGCAGGGCCCGCGGGTAGAGGTGCCAGGAGAGCACCACGCTGACCTGCAGGCCGACCACCGCCATGTTCGCTGCGATGTAGATCAGAGCGAGCAGCCCGAGGGTCAGCGCGAACACCCCGTTGACCTCGTTGGCGCGCTGCACGACATGGTCGACGTAGAAGCGACCGATCTTCTGCAGCAGCTGCCACATGACCGCGGTCAGCAGCGCACCGGGTAGCAGCTGCCGCAACGGCTCACGCCGGTCGGTCGCCCAGCGCACCAGCAGCCCGAGGACCAGCCCGGTGAGGGCGACGGACACCAGCGTGATCAGCAAGCTCAAACCTCGGTCGACCTCCACCCCAAGTATCTCCGCGTTCCCACCCAGGCTGGTCAGCGTGGCCAGCACCAGCACCATCAGGCCGGCCAGTGCCAGGAACAACGCCGACCGGAGCCGGCTGATGAACGGGTTCGGCCGACTGTTGCGAGGCACCGCCCAGGCCACCAGCACCGCGTTCTGCGCCGCCTGGCCGAGTCCGAGGATCCCGTAGAATGCGGCGAGACCACCGAACACGACCGCTGCCGTGCTGCCTTGGAGCCCCTCGTGGGTGCCGAGCGCCGGGCCGACGATCGGGAACTGGCTCAGTGCCGAGTCCAGCAGGGTGGTCTTCAGCTTCTCGTTGCCCTGCAGCAGGAAGCCGAGGACCGAGGAGGAGATCAGCAGCAGTGGGAAGATCGCGGCGAAGGCGTAGTAGGTGACCGTGGCCGCGAGATAGTTGCTCTGGTCGTCGAAGAACTTGTAGGTCACCGCTAGCGGGAAGCCGGCGACAGGGTGCCGGCGCTGGAAGCCATCCAGACGGTCGGCAAGGCTGGCCACGGGAACAGCCTAGACGGCCGGTCCGTCCCGGGGCACCGTCCAGGTAGCCTCGCCGGGGTGCAGCGTAACTCTGGTGCCCGGTGGCGCACGCGACTGCGACCGCGCCGGTCGCGTCTGGGCGTCCGTCGCGGCGTTCGTGGGCTCCGCCGCAGTCGCGGCCCTGGTGGCAGCACCGATCGCACTCGAGCGGGCCGTCGGAGGTGCGCAGTTCTCCGACAACCTCGGTACGTTCCCGGTCCAGGTGAGCCTGGCCCACGACGGCCGGTCGACGCTCGACACCGGCATCCTCGGCAAGGTCTTCCTGGCCAGGACCGGCACCCTCGGCTTCGGCGCCTGAGCCCGCGCCACCGGGCCGCCCGAGGCCGGCGGCACCCTGGCGTCGTACGTCGACCCCGCGGGCGGGGTGGAGAACGCCCCTACGTTCAGCCGGTTCAGCACCCCGGAGTCCGTGCCGCTGAAGACGCTCAGCGTGCGGCTGCAGTACCTCGACACGGAGTCCGGCCTGGAGACGGGCTACGCGACGATCCGGTGCGGGCTCGACGGCCGGTGCGCGATCTCCGACCGGGTCGATGTCGGTCTGCCCGGCAGCAAGCCACTGGCTGCCAAAGACCTACCCTGACCCGCCGACCCCGGCATCGTCCTGGTCGTACGCCGTGCCGCGCTCGACCTTGAACGACGCTACGTCGTCGGTGCTCCACGTCGCCTGGTAGGTGCGCCGGTAGCCGGTGTGCGCGATCCGCCAGCCCTCAGCCGTGCGCAGGTAGCGGTCCTCGTAGAACGCCGCGCCCTCCAGCACGAACGAGAAGTCCGGCACCAGGACCTTGTCCTCGAGGTACCACCGACCGGTGGCCCACGATCCGACACCGTCGCCGTCCACGGTGATCTCGGGGTGGTGCAGGTGGTGCATCGAGATCAGCCCCGGACCCATGTTCTTCTGCATGTAGGCCACCAAGGTGTCCCGGTCGGCGAAGACCAGCGACTCGTAGGACCCGGTCGCCTCCGGGATGAAGCACTCGGCGTACTCGTCCCACTGCTTGAGGTCGAGGCAGCGGACGTAGCGGTACTTCAGCTGCTTGATCTCCTCGACGGCGTCCACGGCACACCCCCGGCTGCGCTAGCGCCGACCGGTCTTGAACAGACCACGCATCACCTCGCGTGCCGCGGTTCGCATCACCTGCTTGAAGACGGGCGAGCCGACCACCTCCTGCACCATTCCCTTCTCTGGGCCCTTTCCTTGGCCCTTGCGACTCGGCGCCGTAGCGCCGGCCCCGGTGTCGGCCTTCTGGTCCGCCTCGGCCTGCTGCTTCTGCGCACCGGCCTCGAGCTTCTTCGCCAGGATCTCCCCTGCGGACTCACGGTCAACCGCGGTGGCGTACTTGGCGTAGAGCGTGGAGGCCTTGATCGCCGCATCCATTCCGGCCTGCGGCGCCGCGCCCATCAGCGACTGGGGGGCCCGAAGCCGGGTCCAGGCGACCGGGGTCGGCGCACCCCGTTCGTTCATCACGGTCACGATCGCCTCCCCGATGCCCAGCGACAGGATCACCTGCCCCAGATCCGGGTACGACGAGGTGGGATAGGTGTTCACCGTCTGTTTGAGCGCCTTGGCATCGTTCGGCGTCGCAGCGCGCAGCTGGTGCTGGACCCGGGAGCCGAGCTGGGCCAGCACCTCGTCGGGCACGTCGGTGGGCGACTGGGTGACGAAGAAGACGCCGACGCCCTTGGAGCGGATCAGCCGCACGGTCTGCGCGATCGACTGCAGGAACGCCTTGGACGCATCGGCGAACAGCAGGTGTGCCTCGTCGAAGAAGAACATCAGCTTGGGCTTGTCGACGTCGCCCACCTCGGGGAGATCGTGGAACAGGTCCGCCAGCAACCACATCAGGAAGGTCGAGAACACTGCCGGGCGGTCCTGCAGGTTCGGCAGCTCGACCAGGGAGACGATGCCCCGGCCGTCCGGCGCCGTACGCAGGAAGTCGGTGGTCTCGAACTCGGGCTCGCCGAAGAACGCGTCGGCGCCCTGGTCGGAGAAGGAGATCAGCTCGCGCAGCAGCACCCCGGCGGTCGCGGAGGACAGCCCCCCGAGGTCCTTGAGGTCGGCCTTGCCCTCGTCGGAGGCCAGGAACTGGATCACCGCCCGCAGGTCGGCCAGGTCCAGCAGCGCCAGCCCGGCCTTGTCCGCATAGTGGAAGACCAGGCCCAACGAGGACTCCTGGGTGTCGTTGAGACCCAGGACCTTGCTGAGCAGGGTCGGCCCGAACGCCGACATCGTCACCCGCAACGGGATGCCGCTGCCCTGCCCGCCGAGTGCGTAGAACTCGGTGGGGGACGCGCTCGCCGTCCAGTCCTGTCCCACGGACCTCGCCCGGGCCATGAGCTTGTCGCCGCCCTCACCTGGGAGGGAGATCCCTGAGAGGTCTCCCTTGATGTCGGCGGCGAAGACCGGGACACCGCTGCTGGACAGCTGCTCGGCGATCAGCTGCAGGGTCTTGGTCTTGCCAGTGCCCGTCGCCCCCGCGATCAGTCCGTGCCGGTTGAGCATCGCGAGGGGGATCCGGATCCGGGCGTCGGACAGGCTCGTGGGGTCGAGCATGAGTCCACCGAGCTCCAGCGCCGGGCCCTCGAACACGTAGCCGGGAGCGACGGCGGCACTGATCGGGTCTGACGTCGCTGCAGGCGCATCCGGGCTGGCGGGTTGGCTCGCGGGTCCGGTCATTGCCGCAGCCTAGTGGTGGCTTCTGACCGGGCACCATGATCGGGCGCTCCCTATGATGTGCCCGTGATCTTCAAGCGCGTCGGCGACCGTCGGCCCTATCCCGCCCACGATCTGGCCACGCGGGACTGGGCGGCGTTGCCGCCTCGGACGGTACGCCTCGACGAGCTGGTCACGACCAAGGACACCCTGCAGCTCGCCGCCCTGCTCGACGAGGACTCGACGTTCTACGGCGACCTGTTCGCCCACGTCGTGGACTGGCGCGGGGACCTCTACCTGGAGGACGGCCTGCACCGCGCGCTGCGGGCTGCGCTCCAGCAGCGCCACGTCCTGCACGCACGCGTGCATCTGATGGCGGACTGAGATGACGGTCAGCAAGGGCCGCACCGCCGGCACGCTCCTGGTCCTGGGGGTCGTGCTGGTGCTCATGCTCGTGGTCGGCTGGCATGCGTTCCGCGCACCGTTCCCTTCCCTGAGCGGGAACAGTGCGACCCCCAAGTGCGACGCCGTGAAGGTGAAGTCCAAGATCTTCCGCAAGGAGATCACCGTGAGTGTCTTCAACGGGACCAATCGCAAGGGTCTCGCCGACCGCACCATGGCCGACCTGGAGAAGCGCTCGTTCCGACCGGGCACCGTCGGCAACGCACCGATAGGTTCGGTGGCCTACGCCGAGGTGCGCTCGACAATCAAGGACGACCCCGCAGCACAACTGGTCGCCAACCAGTTCAAGCCGCCGGCCGACGTCGTCCAGGACAGCAACGACCTGGGCCCCGGGATCGACCTCGTGCTGGGCACGAAGTTCACCAAGCTGCACGTGCCCTCGCCGAAGTCGCTCAAGCTCACGACTCCCCGACAGACCTGCCTGGACACGGCGAGCCCGACGCCCACTCCCAAGCCCTGAACCAGACGCTCAACGGGGATCCTCACCCAACCAGTGCGCCAGCCGGCCACCGAGCGAGACTTCGCGGAGCCGGCGCTCGGTGGCCTCGCGCTGCTTGCGTGGAGTGACCACGAGGACGTCGTCCCCGCGACGCAGCACGGTACGACGTTCCGGCACCAGGGTCTGTCCGTCTCGCACCACCATCACCACCGAGGAGCCTCGGGGCAGTCGCAGCTCGCCGACCTCGACGCCGTGCAGCAACGACTTCGGCGAGATCGTGACCTGGAGCAGGTCGGCCGCGATCCGTTCCAGCGGCGCGGCCTCGACCTCGAGGTCACGTGGTTCGTTGCGCCGGGCCACCTTGAGCAGCTTGGCGACCAGCGGCAGCGTCGGCCCGGTCACCAGGGTGTAGATCACCGTGAACACGAACACGATGTCGAACAGCTGCTCGGCGCCGTCCACCCCTTGGGCGAGCGGGATGGTGGCGAGCACGATCGGGACCGCGCCGCGCAGACCCGCCCAGCTGATGAAGGAGAGCTCCCGCCACGGCATCGGCTGGACCAGCGAGCTGACCCAGACCGAGGCCGGGCGCGCCACGAAGGTCAGAGCCAGTCCGGCGAGGACCGCCAGTACGACCGTGTGCAGGTCGATCCGGCCCGGTGAGACCAGCAGCCCGAGCATCACGAAGAGCCCGATCTGGGCCAGCCAGGCCACCCCCTCGGCGAACGACCGGGTGGCGGCCCGGTGCGGCAGCTCTGCGTTGCCGAGGACCAGCGCGGCGACGTACACCGCCGCGAAGCCGGACGTGTGCAGCGTGGACGCGCCCGCGTAGGCGAGCACCGCCAGGGTGAGGACCGCCAACGGGTAGAGGCCGGAGGCCGGGAGTGCGGCGCGGCGGATCAGCGCCGCCCCGGCGAAGCCGACGGCGATGCCGATGGCAACACCGCCTGCAAGCTCTCCGGCGATGATCGTGAGGTAACCCAGCGCGGAGTGCTGCGCCCCGGAGCTGATCAAGGTCACCAGGACCACCGTGGGTGCGTCGTTCAGCCCGGACTCGGCCTCCAGTGAGCCGGTCAACCGCCCCGGAAGCGGCACCCGACGGAGCACCGAGAACACTGCTGCCGCGTCCGTCGGCGAGGTGATCGCACCGAGCAGCACCGCGATCTCCCAAGGCAGACCCAGCGCGTAGTGCCCGAACAGCGCCACGACCAGCACGCTGACGCCGACCCCGATGGTGGCCAGGGACAGTCCCAACCGGACCACCGGCCTGATCTTCGGCCACGGAGTGGTGAGACCACCCTCGGCGAGGATCACCACCAGGGCACCGAATCCCAGGGCATGGACGAGCTCGGCGTCGCTGAACCGCAGCCCCAGCCCGGCGTCACCGAGGGCCATCCCCATCAGCAGGTAGACCAGCAGGCTCGGCAGCCCGACACCGACCGAGAGCCGTACGGCGAGGATCGCGAGCAGCAGGACTCCCGCACCGACCAGCAGGATCTGGTCGAGCTGGTGGACGTCGAGTGTCATAACGGCACCTCGGCGGGATGGGGGCCCAAGCAGGCTGGGCTGCATTCTACGGTGACCGAACGCCGTCGGGACCTCGAATGCTCGCCGTGGGACACCGGCCCCGACTACGATCCGCAGCATGAGTGAGACACCGCGTAGCCCCGAGCAGCTGCTCTCCGACGTCGACCTGTTCGCCGGGCTCTCCGGGAGGCAGGTCAAGAAGCTCGTCGGGAGGGGCCACCAGGTCGACCACCCAGCCGGCCGCGAGGTCGCCGCCGAGGGGCTGGGCAGCCTGGCGTTCCACCTGATCCTGGACGGTGAGGCAACGGTCTCCGCCGGCGGACACGAGGTGCGCACGCTGCACCCCGGTGAGTACTTCGGCGAGATCGCGATGATCGACGGAAAGCCTCGCTCGGCCACTGTCGCCGCCGCGGAGCCGATGCGCACCCTGGCGATCTCTCACGCCGACTTCCAGGAGCTGGTCAAGGACGAGCCGGAGTTCGCTCGCGGTCTGCTGCTCCTGCTCTGCGCCCGGCTCCGCGAGGCGGAGTCCCGGGCCTGAGCGCGGACCAGTCAGGCTGATGCCCGACCCCGGGGACAGTCTCCGCTGCGCCCGTTGTCACGAGGACAGCTCGACCCTGAGGCCTACCGAGGGGTCATGTCGCGCTACTTCGACGTCGCACGGGAGGCGGTCGAGCGGCACGGCGGCGCCGTGGAGAAGTTCGTCGGGGACGCCGTGCTGGCCGTGTTCGGGGTGCCGGAGGTCCGCGAGGACGATGCGCTGCGCACGTAATAGAACTTGTTCTAGTTCTTGGGCTATCCTGCGCCGATGAGCTCGGAGCTGCCCGAAGCCGTCCCGGCTGCCTCGGTCGCCTGGTCCGGTGAGACCGACGTCATCGTGGTGGGCTTCGGGATCGCCGGCGGGTGCGCGGCCCTGGAGTCGGCTCGCGCCGGTGCCCGCGTCGTACTCCTGGAGCGCGCCGCGACGTACGGCGGCACCAGCTCGATGTCCGGCGGGCACTTCTACCTGGGCGGAGGTACGGCGGTCCAGCGCGCAACGGGCCACGTGGACAGCGCCGCGGAGATGTACGCCTACCTGCTCGCGGTGAGCCGGGAGCCCGAGCCGGACAAGATCCGGGCGTTCTGCGACGACTCCGTGTCGCACTTCGACTGGCTGGAGGCACTCGGCTTCGAGTTCGAACGGTCCTTCTACCCGGAGAAGGCGGTGATCCAGCCGGGCACCCAGGGCCTGATGTACACCGGCAACGAGAAGGTCTGGCCGTTCCGCGACCAGGCGGTCCCTGCGCCGCGCGGCCACAAGGTGCCCGTCGCCGGGGACACCGGCGGCACCGCCATGGTGATGGACCTGCTCGACCAGCGGCTGCGCGAGGCCGGCGTCGAGGTGCGCTACGAGACCGGTGCGACCAACCTCGTGGTCGACGGCGACACCGTGGTGGGCGTGGCCTGGCGCAGGTTCGAAGAGCGCGGTCTCCTTCGAGCCCGCTCGGTGGTGCTGGCCGCGGGGGGCTTCGTGATGAACCCCGAGATGGTCACCGAGAACACCCCCGACCTCGGCTCCAAGCTGTTCACCCTCGGCTCGACGTACGACGACGGGCTGGGCATCCGGCTGGGCGCTTCGGTCGGCGCGCAGCTCAAGCACCTGGACCAGGCGTTCATCACGGCACCGTTCTACCCACCGTCGAAGCTCGTCACCGGGATCGTGGTGAACAACAACGGCGACCGCTTCGTGGCCGAGGACAGCTACCACTCGCGGACCTCGAGCTTCGTGATGGACCAGCCCGGTCAGGCGGCCTACCTGGTAGTCGACTCCGAGCACATCGAGCACCCTGACTTCCCGCTCGCGCCGTTCATCGACGGCTGGGAGACGGTTGCGGAGATGGAGACCGCACTCGGCATCCCGTGCGGAAGGCTGGCGGCGACGTTGGCGTCGTACAACCAGGGCGCGGACCGCGGCGAGGACCCGAACTTCCACAAGCACCCCGACTGGCTGGAGGCACAGGACCACGGCCCCTGGGGCGCCTACGACCTGACCCTGGGCAAGGCGCTCTACGCCGGCTTCACCCTCGGCGGGCTACGCACCTCGGTCGACGCCGAGGTGCTTCGCGACGACGGCTCGGTGATCAAGGGCCTGCACGCCGCGGGGGCCTGTGCCGCGAACATCGCACAGGACGGCAAGGGCTACGCGTCGGGCACCCAGCTTGCCGAGGGCTCCTACTTCGGCCGGCGGGCCGGACGACATGCGACGTGGTTCAGCGCCGGGGCCGGGAGCGTACCGCTCGACCAGGAGAACAACGGTTAGCGTGCAGGGATGAACGTCCCTGAGACGACCCACCGGATGCAGGTAGCGGCCCGCGCGAACGTGCCACCGTTCCATGTGATGGACCTGCTGGCGGCGGCGCACAACCGCCAAGCCAGCAAGGGGGACCTGCTCAACCTGGTCGCCGGTCAGCCGTCCACAGGGGCACCGGGGCCGGTGCGCGAGGCGGCGAAGCGACTGCTGGACGAGGGGCCACTCGGCTACACCGTCGCGACCGGCATCCCCGACCTCCGGGCGGCGATCGCCCACCACCACGAGCTGTTCTCCGGGATCGAGTGCACGGCCGACGACGTCGTCGTCACCACCGGTTCTTCGGGCGGGTTCCTGCTGGCATTCCTCTCGGCCTTCGCCCCTGGCGACCGGGTGGTCATGGCCCGGCCCGGCTATCCGTGCTACCGCAACGTGCTCGCCGCCCTCGGAGTCGAGGTGGTGGAGATCGACTGCGGTCCCCAGACGCGGTTCCAGCCGACACTCGACCAGCTGGCCGCCGTACCCGGGCCGGTGCACGGCCTGGTCGTGGCCTCCCCGGCCAACCCGACCGGCACGATGCTGCTGCCCGAGGAGCTCTCGGCCATCGCCGCCTGGTGCGAGACGAACGGGGTGCGGCTGGTCAGCGACGAGATCTACCACGGCATCGAGTACGGCGAGGGCCATCGCTCCAGCGCCTGGGCGACCTCGCGGACCGGCGTGGTGCTCGGGTCGTTCTCGAAGTACTTCTCGATGACCGGCTGGCGGATCGGCTGGATGCTCGCCCCGAACGACCTGCGCCGCCCGGTCGACGTGCTCACCGGCAACTTCACGATCTGCCCGCCCGCGCTCTCCCAGCACGCCGCAGTGTCCGCGTTCACCCCGGAGTCGTACGCCGAGCTCGACGGCCACGTCGCCCGTTACGCGGAGAACCGCGGACTGCTGCTCGACGGCCTGCGTCGGCTGGGCATCGACAAGCTGGCGCCCGCCGACGGCGCGTTCTACGTGTACGCCGACGTGGGTCACCTGACCGAGGACTCCTACGCCTGGTGCCTGCGGCTGCTCGACGAGACCGGGGTGGCCATGGCGCCGGGGATGGACTTCGACACCGTGCGCGGCACCGAGTTCGTGCGGATGTCGTTCGCCGGCAGCGCGGCCGAGATCACCGCAGCTCTCGGCCGGCTGGAGGGCTGGCTCCCGCGATGAGCGAACGCCGTCCTCGCTACGACCTCGAGTCGCTGCTCGCGGTCTCCGTCGAGGTGTTCACCAGGCGCGGGTACGACGGCACCAGCATGGAGAACCTGTCCGCTGCGTCGGGGCTGTCGAAGTCCTCGCTCTACCACCACATCACCGGCAAGGAGCAGCTGCTGCGGCTGGCCCTGGAGCGCGCCATCGACCCGCTGCTGGCCAGCACCACCGAGGACGGCGCCACCACCGGACGCGCGATCGATCGGCTGCGGCACATCATCCGGCGCGACGTGGAGATCCTCACCGAGCGGCTGCCCTACGTCACCCTGCTGCTGCGGGTGCACGGCAACACCGTGACCGAACGCTGGGCACTGGAGCAGCGTCGTGGGTTCGACAAGATCGTGGCAGCCCTGGTGCAGCAGGCGATCGACGAGGGCGACGTACGTCCCGACGTCGACGCGCGTACGACGGCCCGGCTGATGTTCGGCACCCTGAACTCGATGGTCGAGTGGTACCGCCCCGGCACCGACCAGAGCGCAGCCGAGCTGGCCGAGCGCCTGTGCTCGATGGTCTTCGACGGCATCGCCACCGGCTGAGGACTGCTACCGCTTCGGTCGGTTGTCCACGATCCGGCGCATCTTGCCGACCGAGCGCTCGACGGTGCCCGGGTCGACGACGTGCACCCCGACGGTGACCCCGATCGAGCTCTTCACCTTGCGCTGAAGCCGCACCCCGGCCTCCTCGGCGCGCACCATCGGTGCACCTGCGCGCCGCTCGACCAGGACGGTCATCGCGTCGAGGTTCCCGGAGCGGTCCAGCACGCACTGGAAGTGCGGCGAGAGCTCCGGCGTGGACAGGATCAGCTCCTCGATCTGGGTCGGGAACAGGTTCACCCCGCGCAGGATGATCATGTCGTCGGTGCGTCCGGTGATCTTCTCCATCCGCCGCATGGTGCGCGCGGTGCCGGGCAGCAGCCGGGTCAGGTCCCGCGTGCGGTAGCGGACCACCGGCATCGCCTGCTTGGTCAGCGAGGTGAGCACCAGCTCGCCCTCCTCGCCATCGGGGAGCACCTCGCCGGTGAACGGGTCGACGACCTCGGGGTAGAAGTGGTCCTCCCACACGTGCAGCCCGTCCTTGGTCTCCACGCACTCGTTGGCAACGCCCGGGCCCATCACCTCGGAGAGGCCGTAGATGTCGACCGCGTGCATGTCGAGGCGCTCCTCCATCTCGCGGCGCATGTCGTTGGTCCACGGCTCGGCACCGAAGATGCCGACCTTGAGGGAGGTCGAGCGCGGGTCGATGCCCTGGCGCTCCATCTCGTCGACCACGCTGAGCATGTACGACGGGGTGACCATGATGATGTCCGGCCGGAAGTCGGTGATCAGCTGCACCTGACGCTCGGTCATCCCGCCGGAGACCGGGACGACCGTGCAGCCGAGCTTCTCCGCGCCGTAGTGCGCGCCGAGGCCGCCGGTGAACAGTCCGTAGCCGTAGGCGTTGTGCAGCAGGTGACCAGCTCGACCCCCCGAGGCCCGGATGCTGCGCGCCATCACCGTGGCCCAGGTGTCGATGTCCTCGCGGGTGTAGCCCACCACGGTCGGCTTCCCGGTGGTGCCCGATGACGCATGGATCCGGACCACCTGCTCACGCGGCACCGCGAACATCCCGAACGGGTAGTTCTCCCGCAGGTCGGCCTTGCTGGTGAACGGCAGCTTCGCCAGGTCGGCCAGGTCGCGTACGTCGTCGGGGTGGATGCCGGCCGCGTCGAACGACGCCCGGTAGTGCGCAACGTGCTCGTAGGCGTGCCGCAGCGACCACTGGAGCCGTTCGAGCTGCAAGGCACGGAGCTCGTCGAGCGAGGCGGTCTCGATCGGCTCGAGGTCGCCGGGGCGTGGCGAGAGATCGTCCATCAGGTCCTTCCGACCGAGCGTCCGGTTGCATCGTGGTCGCGGTGCGGAACCGGTGTCAAGCAGCCGTCCCAGGGGCTAGCCTGTCGAGATGGTGCTCACGCGAGTCGACCCGAACGCACCCCACAACCTGCTCAAGCGTGGGCTGATCGCCTTCGGTCGTACGCCGGTCGGGCGCGCTTACAGCATGGAGCTCGCCTCGCGCGCGGACCCGTTCCTGCTGCGTCACTCCGGTGGCCGCCTGCGCCTGGCCTTTACGATGCCAACGGCTCTGCTACGCACCACGGGCGCAAAGACCGGGGCGGTGCGCGTCTACGAGGGGTACGCCGACTACAAGGTGCGCACCGACGCCATCGGCCGACGGATCCCGATCCTCCGGCTCACGCCGACCTCTCGATGACACCAGCGCCGAAGCTCACCAGCTCACCCGCCCGGCCCGGCTGAGCACATCGACAGCTGAAGCCGGCCGCTTGCCCAAGCCCGGCGAATCGGGCAGAATCGATAACCGACCGATCGTTCGGTTTGAGAGGCGGCCCGATGACCGACGTACTGACCCAGCAGCCCGACGCCGAGGACCAGGCGCGTCTGCAGGCGACCTTCGAGGAGACCATCGCGCACGAGGCACGGGTCGAGCCGCGGGACTGGATGCCCGACGGCTACCGGAAGACCCTGATCCGGCAGATCGCCCAGCACGCGCACTCCGAGATCATCGGCATGCAGCCAGAGGGCAGCTGGCTGAGCCGGGCCCCGTCGCTGCGTCGCAAGCTGATCCTGATGGCCAAGGTGCAGGACGAGGCCGGGCACGGGCTCTACCTCTACTCCGCCACCGAGACGCTCGGCGCCGACCGCGCCGACCTCACCGACAAGCTGGTCACCGGAAAGCAGAAGTACTCCTCGATCTTCAACTACCCGACCCTGACGTACGCCGACGTGGGCACCATCGGCTGGCTGGTCGACGGCGCCGCGATCTGCAACCAGGTGCCGCTGTGCCGCTCGTCGTACGGCCCCTACGCCCGGGCGATGATCCGGGTCTGCAAGGAGGAGTCGTTCCACCAGCGGCAGGGCTACGAGCTGCTGATGACGATGATGAACGGCACCGACGAGCAACGCGCCATGGTCCAGGAGTCGGTCGACCGCTGGTGGTGGCCCTCGCTGATGATGTTCGGCCCACCCGACGACGCCTCCCCCAACTCCGAGCAGTCGATGGCCTGGGGCATCAAGCGGCACACCAACGACGAGCTCCGTCAGCGGTACGTCGACATGTCGGTCCCGCAGGCCGACGCGCTCGGGGTCACCTTTCCCGACCCCGGCCTGGTCTGGAACGCCGAGCGAAGCTCCTACGACTTCGGTGAGCCCGACTGGGAGGAGTTCATGGCGGTGGTCAAGGGCAACGGCCCCTGCAACACCCAACGGGTCGCCCACCGCAAGGCCGCGCACGACGAGGGCGCCTGGGTCCGCGACGCGGCCACGTCGTTCGCCCGGAAGAAGCAGGGGACATCCAGATGAGCGAGTTCACCGCCGAGGGCGGTCACGGCGCCGTCCCCACCGAGGGCACCCCGGTCGAGCCGGAGCCGCGCAACGTCGAGGCCGACTGGCCGCCGTACGAGGTGTTCGTCCGGGGCAAGCGGGGGCTGAACCACGTGCACGTCGGCTCGATCCACGCTTCCGACGACGAGATGGCGCTGCGGCACGCACGCGACGTGTTCACCCGCCGCAACGAGGGGGTCAGCATCTGGGTGGTCCGCTCCGAGCACCTGAGCGCGTCGAGCCCGGCCGAGAAGGACCCGTTCTTCGCACCGTCGGGCGACAAGATCTACCGGCACCCGACGTTCTACGACATCCCCGACAACGTCCCACACATGTGAACACCCCAACGAACCACTCGCTGCGCTCGTGCTTCGCCGGGGACCCCGGATGACCGAGCACGACAACGCCTATGACGGCCTGGTCGAGGCCGAGGACGATGCCCGCTGGGCGTTCGGCACCAGCTTCGACGACCCGCTGGCCGGGGTCGACACCACCCTGCCCGAGGGCGTGGACGGCGCCGCGCTCGCGGCGTACTCGCTGATGCTCGGTGACGACGCGCTGGTCCTCTCCCAGCGGATGGCCGAGTGGAGCACCCACGCGCCGGAGCTCGAAGAAGAGGTCGCACTGGCCAACATCGGGCTCGACCTGCTCGGCCAGGCCAGGCTACTGCTGGCCCGTGCGGCCGCCGCCGACCCGGGGGTGGTGCCGGCGCTGCCGGAGGGGTCCCCGGTGCCCGACGAGGACCGGGTGGCCTTCTTCCGCGGGCCGTTCGAGTTCCGCAACGTGCACCTGGCCGAGATCGAGAACGGTGACTTCGCAGTCTCGATCGCGCGCCTGACGATCTTCGCTGCCTGGCGCCTCGCGCTGCTGGAGGCGCTGCGTGGCTCTGCCGACCCTGTCCTCGCGGCGGTCGCGGCCAAGGGCGTCAAGGAGGTGTCCTACCACCGAGGCTACGCGGCCCGATGGCTGGTCACCCTCGCCGGAGGCACGGCAGAGTCGCGGCGCCGGATGGTCGCGGGTCTCGCCTCGGTGTGGCCCTACACCGCCGAGCTCGGCTCGGTCACGGCCCTCGAGCGCGAGCTCGTCGCCCAGGGCGTGGCCGCCGACCCGGGGGCGGCGTACGATGCTGCCCGCACCTGGCTGCTCGAGGTTCTTGCCGTCGCCGGGCTCGACGTACCTCCCGACCGGTTTGCCGGCCGCGTTGGCGGGCGTGCCGGACGCGACGGTGTGCACACCGAGAAGCTCAGTCCGCTGCTCGACGAGATGCAGAGCGTCGCGCGCGCCCACCCGATGGGGCGCTGGTGAGAAGCCGGTGACCACCGACGCCGTTGAGCGCGCCCGCCGGATCGCCGCCACAGTGACCGACCCGGAGCTGCCGATGCTGACTCTCGCCGACCTCGGGGTGCTGCGCGACGTGCACGAGCAGGACGGCACGCTGGTCGTCACGATCACCCCGACCTACACCGGGTGCCCGGCGATGGCCACGATGCGGGCCGACCTGCAGGTCGCGCTGCGGCGCGAAGGCTTCGAGCACGTCGACGTACGCACGTCGCTCGCACCGGCCTGGACCACGGACTGGATGACACCGACCGGGCGGCAGGCGCTGGCCGACGCCGGGATCGCGCCGCCGGCCGCAACACGGCCCGTCGCCGGTCCGGTGGATCTGCTCCTGGGGATGCCGACCCGGCGGTTGAGCTGTCCGCAGTGCGGGTCCGACGAGACCGCCGAGCTGTCCCGCTTCGGCTCGACGGCCTGCAAGTCGCTGCAGGTGTGCCGCTCGTGCGGGGAGACCTTCGACCACTTCAAGGAGATCTGATGTCGACCCTCGAGTCGTCTGCCCGCGGGCGTGCGGCGTTCCACACCCTCCGGGTGCGGTCCGTGGAGACGCTGTGCGAAGACGCCGTCGCGGTCACCTTCGAGGTGCCGGCCGAGCTGGGCGAGGCCTACGACTTCCTGCCCGGCCAGTCGCTCACCCTGCGGCGGACGATCGAGGACCGCGAGGAGCGTCGTACCTACTCGATCTGCGCACCCGCGGGCGCGGCGCCGCGGGTCGGGGTGCGCGTGGTGCCCGACGGGCTGTTCTCCCGTTGGCTGGTCCACGACGTGCGCCCCGGCGACGAGGTGCAGGTGCAGGCACCGACGGGTTCTTTCGTGGTCGACCCGGCGCTCGGCGGCCGCCACGTGCTGATCGCGGCGGGCTCGGGCATCACCCCGGTGCTCTCGATCGCTTCCTCGCTGCTGACCAACCCTGAAGCCCACGTCACGCTGCTCTACGGCAACCGCCGGACCAGCTCGGTGATGTTCGCCGAGGAGCTGGCCGATCTCAAGGACAGCTACGGCCCGCGGCTGGAGCTGGTGCACGTGCTGTCCCGGGAGCCGCGCGAGGTGGAGCTGTTCAGCGGGCGGCTGGACGCCGACCGGATCCGGGACATCCTGCGTGCGCTGGTGCCGGTCGAGGACGTC
>JBBSVL010000015.1:0-17407 GCA_038233595.1 Propionibacteriales bacterium
CGAGGGCTTGCAGCATGCCGACCTGGACTGCGCCGAGACTGCCGCCCCCCGAGAGGACGAAAGCGGTGGTCATCTGACTGCTCAGCGACGGACGAGGGCGAGGAGTCGATCCGACACGGCTCCCGCCGGGTAGGCCATCGAGAGGCGACCGAGCGTCAAGGTGGTCAGCAGCAGGGCGAAGTCGCGGAACGCGACATCTCCGTAGCCGCCGATGAGGAGCAGGTTCCAGATGATGCCCGCCAGCCACAGGGCAACAACGTAGGCGCCGACGCGAGGAACGAACAGCACGCTCAGCCCGGCAACGACCTCGATGACGCCGACGGCGTACATCGACTGATGCACCGTGTCGAACGGGCTGAAGGTGTTCTGGAACCACGGCGCCAGGTACTTGTCCCAGTTGGTCATCACGTGTGCGAACTTGTCGAGGCCGAACAGGACCGGGGCTAGGAAGAAGCCGATCCGCAGAAGCCAGAACGCCTGGTACGCCGGGTCGGACCTCAGCCGCTCACCAGTGGTGAGTCCAGAGACCGTGGGGACGGTTCTGGTGGGTGTGGCGTTGTTTGTCATGGTGACCTCCATTTGTATTGGATACTTTTGTTGACGATAGACCTAGGAAGCTTCTTGCGTCAATAGAACTATCCGTTAGACTTCGCAGAGGAAGAGGGTGCCAAGTGCGACACAAGCAGGACAGCTTCGACGACCAGGTCGGGCGCCTCGCGGCCCTGGGCGAGCCGGTTCGACGCGCGCTCTATCGCTACGTCGTGGGTCAGCCCGGGGCCGTCGGCCGTGAGGAGGCCGCCGCAGCGGTCGGGGTGGCGCACCACACCGCGAAGTTCCACCTGGACAAGCTGGAGACCGAGGGCCTGCTCGACACCGAGTTCAGCCGGCCGCCCGGTCGGACCGGCCCAGGCGCCGGACGACCGGCCAAGCGCTACCGCCGCGCCGGTCGCGGTGTGTCGGTGAGTCTGCCTGCACGGCGTTATGACCTGGCCGGTCACGTGATGGCGGAGGCGATCAGCTCCGCGAGCGGGTCCGGAGCGCCGGTTGCCGAGGCACTGCGCGACGCCGCCATTGCGGCGGGCCGCGAGCTCGGCGGCCAGGCCCGCGCCCGGACCGGCCGTCGTACCGGCCGGTCCTCCGCCACCGGAGCGGTGAGCGAGGTGCTCGCCGGCTGTGGGTACGAGCCGCGCGACGACGACGGCACCATCACCCTGGCGAACTGTCCGTTCCACGACCTGGCGGCGGACTACCCGGACCTGGTCTGCGGGATGAACATCGACCTCGTCGGCGGCGTGCTGGAATGTGCCACCGAGGCCAAGCTCCGCGCTCGGCTGGATCCGGCCGAGGGCCGGTGCTGCGTCGTGCTCGAGCCGGACACCTGAGACTCCCTGCATCGGACTCCGGAGCGGGCGCGCCGGCTGCTGACCGGGTCGGTCCGAAACGCCGGGTGGTTAGGTGGGCTCCATGAAGACGGAGGTCTTGTCCGAGCTGGTCGACACTCTCCCGCCCGGCGTCGTGCTCACCGATCCGGACGCGATGGCGGGCTATCGCCACGACTGGTCCAGGGATGCCGGTGCCGGCACTCCCCTGGCCGTCGTACGGGTCCAGGACAGTGCGCAGGTGCAGACCGCTGTGCGCTGGGCGGCGCAGCACCGGGTGCCCGTTGTGCCCCGTGGTGCCGGCAGCGGACTCTCGGGCGGCTCGTCGGCCGTCGACGGCGGCATCGTGCTCAGCCTGGAGCGGATGCGGTCGGTCGAGATCGACACCGCCTGCCGCGTGGCCGTGGTCGAACCGGGTGCGCTCAACGTCGAGGTCAAGATGGCTGCCGCCGCAGAGGGCCTGTGGTACCCGCCGGACCCCTCGTCGTTCGAGATCTGCTCGATCGGCGGCAACGTGGCGACCAATGCCGGCGGGCTGTGCTGCGTGAAGTACGGCGTGACCACCGACTACGTCCTCGGCATGGACGTGGTCCTCGCCGACGGCACCCTGGTGACCCTGGGCGGAAAGCGGATCAAGGACGTCGCCGGGCTCTCGCTGCTCAAGCTCTTCGTGGGCAGCGAGGGCACCCTCGGCATCGTGACCCGGGCCATCCTCCGGCTGATCCCGGCACAGACCGACCGGGCCACGCTGGTGGCGACGTTCGGCTCGATGACCGAGGCCTCGCGGGCGGTCGTCGCGATCGGTGCCCGGGTGCGCGCCTCGATGATGGAGCTGATGGACAACGCATCGATCAACGCCGTCGAGGACTGGAAGTCGCACGGCCTCGACCGGTCCGCGGGTGCCCTGATGATCGCCCAGTCCGACGCGCCCGGCGAGGCGCGCACCCTGGAGATCGAGGTGATGCAGGCGGCCTGCGAGGCCGCGGGTGCCAGCGAGGTCGTGGTCACCACCGACCCGGACGATGCGGAGATGTTCGTCGCCGCCAGACGCAACGCGTTCCCCGCGCTCGAGGCCCAGGGGACGCTCCTGCTCGAGGACGTGGGGGCGCCGGTGCCGCTGCTGCCTGACCTGGTCGACGGCATCGCCGCGATCGCGGCCCGGCACGACGTGCCCATCCCGGTCGTGGCCCACGCCGGGGACGGCAACACGCACCCGATCATCGTCTTCGACCCGGCCGATCCCGACGTCGAGCGGCGGGCCCGGCTCGCTTTCGAGGAGGTGATGGCCCTGGCCATCTCGCTCGGGGGCACGATCACCGGAGAGCACGGTGTGGGCCGTACCAAGAAGGCCGCGCTACCCGCCCAGCTCGGCCCCGACGTGATGGCGCTGAGCCACCGGATCAAGGACGCCCTGGACCCGAACGGCATCCTGAATCCCGGGGCTGTGCTGTGACTGGGTAGGTTCGGTCGCATGAGCGAAATCTTGGAGCGGCACCTGTTCGGACCCGGACCCAGCAACCCCTACCCGGAAGCGACCGCGGCCCTCGGTCTGCCCCTGCTCGGGCACCTGGACCCGGCCTTCCTGGAGATCATGGACCGGGCCTGTGAACGGCTCCGCCAGCTGTGGGGTACCACGAACGCGCGCACGTTGCCGATCTCGGCGACCGGCTCTGCGGGCATGGAGGCGGCGTTCGTGAACACCGTCCACCCAGGCGACATCGTCGTGGTCGCGGTCAACGGCCAGTTCGGACAGCGGATGTGTGAGGTGGCCGCACGCTGCGGCGCGGACGTCGTACCCGTGGAGCACGAGTGGGGCACACCGGTCGACGTGGGCCGGGTGCTCGAAGCGCACCCGGCGCCCGCGATCATCGCCGCTGTGCACGCCGAGACCTCGACCGGTGTCCGATCCGACATCGCCGAGCTGGCCGCGGGCAAGGGCGACGCACTGCTGGTCGCCGACGCGGTCACCTCGATCGGTGGCATCGAGCTGTGCGCCGATGAGTGGGGCATCGACGTCGGCTACGCCGGCACCCAGAAGTGTCTCGGTGTCGCGCCAGGGCTGGCGCCGTTCACGATCAACGACCGGGCGTTCGAGCGCCGGGTGGAGAAGCCACAGTCGTGGTACCTCGACCTCGGTCTGCTCGGTGGCTACGTCGGGGAGGCGGGCGCATCCGGCGGCCGCACCTACCACCACACCGCGCCCGTCGCGATGGTGCGGTCCCTGGACGCGGCGCTGGGCCGGATCCTGGACGAGGGCCTGCCCAGTGTCTGGGCCCGGCACGCGGAGGCCGGCCGCCTGTTGCAGGACGGTCTGCAGGAGATGGGCCTGACCTTGTTCGCCCAGGAGGGCCACCGGCTACCCGAGCTGACCACCGTCCGGGTGCCCGGCGGGGTCGACTCGGCCGCCGTACGCAAGCAGCTGCTGGACCGTTACGGCATCGAGATCGGGGGCGGGGCCGGCGAGTACGCGTCGACCGTCTGGCGGATCGGCCTGATGGGGCACAACGCCCGGCCGGACGCCGCTCTGCTGGTGCTCGCGGCCCTCAAGGACGCACTGGCCCACGCCGGCTGACGATGAGCAGGCTCAAGCCGGCCACTCGCCGCTGAGCCCGCGGCGGTGGCAGCCGACCAGATGGGTGTCGACGATGCCGGTCGCCTCCAGCAGCGCGAACATCGTGGTCGGACCGACGAAGCCGAAGCCCCGTGTGCGCAGGGCCTTCGAGAGCGCCTTGGACTCCTCCGAGAGGGCCGGCACGTCGGCGGTCGTCGCTGGTGCCGGAGTCCGCTCCGGTCGGAACGACCGCACGAAGGCCTCCAGGCCGCCGTCGTCACGCAGCGCGACCGCCGCCGCGGCGTTCTTCCTGGTGGCCTCGATCTTGGCCCGGTTGCGGACGATTCCCGTGTCCTGCATCAGTCGCTCGACGTCCGCATCGGTCAGGGCGGCAACGCTGTCGACGTCGAATCCGTGGAAGACCTCGCGAAACCGTTCCCGCTTGCGCAGGATGGTCAGCCAGGAGAGCCCGGCCTGGAAGCCCTCCAGGCTCAGCCGTTCGAACATCGCGGTCTCCCCGTGCACCGGCATCCCCCACTCGGCGTCGTGGTAACCGGTCATCGCAGCCGGACCGCCCCAGGGGCAGCGAGCGACGCCGTCCTGGCCGACGATGACGCCGACGTCCTCAGCCACGTGGAGTGAGCCTCACGTTGCGCGGCAGCTCCGGGGCCGGGATCGGTGGGTGGCGGCCATCGTCGGGCAGCAGGAAGCGCTGTTGCGGAGCCGGTGCTGCGGGATCCGGGGCAACGAGCTGCTGCCACTCCTGCCGGTACTCCTCGATCTCGGAGTGGTCGCGCCCCACGAAGTTCCACCACATCACGATGCGCTCCCCGAGCGGGGTGCCGCCGATCAGCAGCAACCGGGTCCGGGCTGCGGCCCGGATCTCGATCGCTTCTGCTCCGACGGGCACGAAGGCCAGCTCCGCCGCAGCAAGGGGTACGCCGTCCACGGTGACTGCGCCGGTGTCGACCAGCACGCCGTGTTCGTACGACGGGTCGACCGGCAGCCTCAGTGTCGTCCCGCACTCCACGGAGATCTCGGCGCCGACCAGCGGCGTGTGCGCTGCCACCGGCGAGACCTGGCCCAGGCATGCGCCGAGGAAGACCCGGGCGGCCCAGCCGTCGCCCTCGACCAGGGGTGCGACGTAGTGCTCGAAACCGGGCTCGACCGCGCGCTTCCCGTCGGGCAGGGTCACCCAGAGCTGGGCCCCGTGCAGCACCGACGTGCCGGCTGTCGAGATCTCGGAGTGGCTGATCCCGCGACCAGCCGTCATCAGGTGCAGCTCCCCCGGGCGGACCATCGCGCGGTGACCGGTGCTGTCCCGGTGCTCGATCTCGCCGGTGAACAGCCAGCTCACCGTCTGCAGCCCGGTGTGCGGGTGCGGGGCGACGGTCATCCCACCGGTCGTCGCGACGTCGTCGGGGCCGTAGTGGTCCAGGAAGCACCAGGCGCCGATCAGGGTGCGGCCACGTGTCGGCAGCGTCCGTCGTACGGTCATCGCGCGCAGGCCCCCGAGAGGGACCTCGCGCGGCTCGATGACCTCAACGCTGCTGACCGGGGTGCTCACTCCCCAAGCCTGCCACTCGCGGGCGAGACCCGCGCGCCTCAGCGGAACGCGGACTGACCGGTCAGCTGCTGACCGATCACCAGCTGGTGCACCTCGGAGGTGCCCTCGTAGGTGAGCACGGACTCAAGATTGTTGGCGTGCCGCATGATCGGGTACTCCAGGGTGATGCCGGCAGCCCCGAGGATCGTGCGGCACTCCCGGGCGATCGCGATCGCCTCGCGGACGTTGTTCAGCTTGCCGAGGCTGACCTGCTGCGAGGACAAGGTGCCTTCGTCCTTGAGCCGACCCAGGTGCAACGCGAGAAGCATTCCCTTGCCCAGCTCGAGGGCCATGTCGGCCAGCTTGGCCTGGGTCAGCTGGAAGCCCGAGAGCGGCTTGTCGAAGATCTCGCGCTCACCGGCGTAGGCGATCGCCGTCTCCAGGCAGTCGCGCGCCGCACCCAGGGAGCCGAACACGATGCCGAACCGGGCCTCGTTGAGACAGGACAGTGGCCCGGACAGCCCGGTCACCTCGGGGAGCACCGCGTCGGCGGGGAGCCGGACGTCCTCCAGCACCAGCTCGGAGGTGACCGAGGCGCGCAGCGACATCTTCCGCTTGATCTCGGGGGCGGAGAACCCGTCGGTGTCCGTGGGCACCACGAAGCCGCGGATCTTCTCCTCTGTCTGCGCCCAGACCACCGCGACGTCGGCGACCGAGCCGTTCGTGATCCACATCTTGGCGCCGTTGAGCACCCAGTCGTCACCGTCGCGCCTGGCCCTGGTCCGCATCTCGGCGGGGTTCGAACCGAAGTCCGACTCGGTCAGCCCGAAACAGCCCAGCACCTCGCCCGCCGCCATCTGCGGCAGCCACTCCTGCTTCTGCTCCTCGCTGCCGTGCTTCCAGATCGCGAACATCGCCAGCGAGCCCTGCACCGACACCAGCGAGCGCAGCCCGGAGTCGCCGGCCTCGAGCTCCATACACGCCAGCCCGTAGGCCGTGGCCGACGTGCCGGCACAGCCGTAGCCTTCCAGGTGCATGCCGAGAACCCCGAGCTGACCCAGCTCCTTGGCGAGGTCTCGCGCAGGGATCGAGGCCGACTCGTACCACTCGGCGAGCTGCGGCTTGATCTTGTCCTCGACGTACCGGCGCACGGTGTCTCGCATCGCGAGGTCCTCCTCGCCGATCAGCGCGTCGGTGCCGAAGAGCCCCAGGGGTGTCTGCGGAGTCTTGGTAGCCATGGTCACGGGCCCTTTCGGTCGTGGTCAGAGGAAGGCGCTGGAGCCGGTCTCGGCGCCCCGATGAGGAGCTTCTGGATCTGGCTGGTGCCTTCGTAGAGCGTCATAACGGCACGGTACGACGCTGCTCCCCGGATCACAGGATCCGGGGAGCAGCATTCTCCTACGTGGGTCTTTCCAGGTGCCTCAGACGCGGCTGTCGGTGCCGGTCCCGGTCTGGATCTCGAACAGGCGCTGGTTCGCGTAGTTGATGTCCGCGAACGCGTTGCGAACCCGGGAGACCACCGAAGCGGCCTTGATGTCGCTGGTGGTCTGGGTGGTGTTGAAAGTCATCGGCTCTCACTACTCCTGGTGGTCGGTGGCGAGGGGGTCTCGCCGCTACCCACCAGTGTGCTAAAAGGGCGCCCGGCACTCAAGCCGGAACCGGGTCGCCGAGCGTGCAGGGAGAGCAGAATCACAGGTCACCTCTCCCCGGGTCAGGGCACCATCCAGGAGAGCACCGGCGTGGACTGCAGGAACACCACCACGCACATGAAGGCCACGAAGGCGAGGCTCCAGCCGAGCACCTTGCGGAAGATGTCACCCTCCCGACCAGACATACCGACGGCTGCGGCCGCGATCGCCAGGTTCTGCGGCGAGATCATCTTGCCCAGCACCCCACCGGAGGAGTTCGCCGCGGCCAGCAGCACGGGGTTGAGCCCGGTCTGATGGGCGGCCTGCACCTGCAGGGCTCCGAACAGCGAGTTCGACGAGGTGTCCGACCCGGTCACTGCCACACCGATCCAGCCGAGCAACGGAGAGATGATCGCGAAGGCGCCGCCGGCGGCCGCCATCCAGGTGCCCAGGCTCGCGGTCTCCCCGGATGCGTTCATCACGTAGGCGAGGCCCAGCACGGCCATCACGGTGACGATCGCGGCGCCCAGCTGGCGGTAGGTGTCGAGGTAGGCCTGGAACGCCTGCCTGGGGGTGATCTTGAGGATCGGGATCGTGATCAGCCCGGAGATGACCATCAAGGTGCCGGCTGCGGCGAGCCAGTTGAACTTGAACGTCGGGATCGTGGACGGCTGACCCGATGGGGTCTGCAGGTGCAGGCCTGGCCACTGGAACGCCTTGGTGGGCGTGTCGAGCAGATCCTTGAGGAACGGCAGCTGGGTCACTGCGAAGACCACGATGATGACGACGTACGGCGCGTAGGCCTTGATCACGTCCCCGCGAGAGTCGTGCGCCTCCGCGTCGCGGACCGCCAGGTCGGGCCCGGCGCCTTGTCCACTCCCGACCGAGGCCTTCGGGTCGAGGTCCCGGGCACGCACTCCTTCGGTCGCGGGCCCACCGACCGCACTCTCCGTCGCGCCCTGCTCCTCGGCCTCGACGTAGCGGCCGGGGGGCTGCCAGACCCGGAGCAGCAGGACGACCGCCGCGGCCGACACG
The DNA here is from genome assembly GCA_038233595.1 of Propionibacteriales bacterium. Classification (GTDB taxonomy): domain Bacteria; phylum Actinomycetota; class Actinomycetes; order Propionibacteriales; family Nocardioidaceae; genus Marmoricola. The sequence continues at coordinate 8,140 of JBBSVL010000015.1, forward strand.
AGCGAGGCGACGATGTCGGTGAGCTGGGTGGAGATGAAGTTGGACGTCACGTACTGCGCCAGCCCGAACGTCACGCCACAGGTCAAGGTGGCCGGCAGCGTCTCCCGCACGCCGCGGCCCTTGTCGATGATGTACACCAGCGCCATCGGCACGAACACGCCGAGCAGCGGTGTCTGCCGTCCGACCATCTGCGCCAGCGTGTGCTCGGGCAGCTGGGTCACCGTGGCCAGCGTGGTGATCGGCACCGCCAGAGCACCGAACGCGACGGGAGCCGTGTTCGCGACCAACGCGACCACCGCCGCCTTGATCGGTTTGAACCCCAGCGCGATCAGCATCACCGACGTGATCGCCACCGGAGTACCGAACCCCGCCAGCGCCTCGAGGAGGGCGCCGAAGCTGAACGCGACGATGACTGCCTGGATGCGCTGGTCGTCACTGACCTTCGCGAACGACCGGCGCAGCACGTCGAAGTGGCCGGTCACCACGGTCATGTTGTAGACCCAGATCGCATTGATCACGATCCACATGATCGGGAAGAAACCGAATGCCGCCCCTTCAGTGGCGGAGAGGACCGCGCCTCCGATCGGCATTGAGTAGGCGATGATCGCCACCAGCAGGGAGACCGCCAGGGAGATCAGCGAAGCCTTCCAGGCTGTCATCCGCAGGGCGCCTAGGAGCACGAACAGCGTCAGCAGCGGGAGTGCCGCGAGCAGCGCGGTGATGGTGAGCGAACCGGATACGGCGTCGAGCACTGGTCGATACATGAGTCACCTCGGAGTTGGGACGAAACTGTCTTGGTCGGTCATCGTTCGAGCCTTGCCCCCGGGTGTGAACCCGAGCCGTTCAACATTCAGCCCCCGGATGGAGGCGTCGAGCACCTCGACGGTGTGGGCGAGGGCGATCGCTCCCCCCGCTCGATCAACCGACGCGGCAACCTGCATCAGACAACCGGGGTTCGCGGTGACCAGGAGCTGGGCCTCGGTGCTCAGCACGTTGGCGGCCTTGCGGTCGCCGAGCTGGCGCGCCGGCTCCGGGTTGGTCAGGTTGTAGATCCCGGCGGAACCACAGCACAGATCTCCCTCGGGGATCTCGCGCAGCTCGAGCCCGGGTATCTCGTTCAGCAGCCGGCGCGGCTGCTCACGCACGCCTTGGGCATGTGCGAGGTGGCACGCGTCGTGGTAGGCGACGGTCACCGGTAGCGGATGACGTTCGGCGACCGTGCCGGCCTCCGCCAGGATCTCCGAGACGTCACGCACCCGATCCGCGAAAGCCTTCGCCCGCTCGGCGTACGCCGGGTCGTCGTCAAGGAGCCGGGCGTACTCCTTCATCGCCGAGCCACAGCCTGCGGAGTTGACCACGACATGATCCACGGCGGCGGCGTCGAACTCGTCGATCAGGTCACGCGCGAACCGTTGTGCCTCCGGCTCACGACCGTTGTGGACCGAGAGCGCACCACAGCATCCCTGCGCAGCCGGGGCGATGACGTCGAACCCTTCGGCTGACAGCACCCGGACGGTGGCGGCGTTGACACCGGGGAACAACTCACGCTGGACACAGCCGAGCAGCACGCCGACGGTGCCGCGGCGAGCCCCCTGCGCCCGCGTGTGTGGAGCGATCGGTTCGGCTCGGCCGATGGGAGGCGCGAGTGACTCCATCGCTGCGAGGGTGGGCGAGATGCGTTGCAAGCCGTTGTTCCCTCGCAGCCACCGGGGCAAGAAGGAGGCCTGGTAGAGCCGCAGCGGCCCGCGCATCAGCCGGAGCCGGCGGGGATAGGGGAACAACGCAAAGATCGCTCCACGCAGGGCCTTGTCCCGCCAGGTCCGGTCGAAGCGGCGCTCCACCTGCGCACGCGTGGACTCGATCAGGCTGTCGTACTGCACGCCGGACGGACAGGCCGTCACGCACGCCATGCAGCCCAGACAGGCGTCGAAGTGCTGCACCATGGCCGGGGTCATCGGCTCGCCCTGCAGCCCCTCGCCCATCAGGTAGATCCTGCCGCGTGGTGAGTCCATCTCCTCACCCCACAACACATAGGTCGGGCAGCTGGGCAGACAGAACCCACAATGCACGCAGTCCGCGACCAGCTCGGGCGATGGTGCGCGGTAGTCGTCGAACGCCGGTTCGGGGAGAGACTCGGATCCCGGAGCGGGGTGACTCATCAGATCCCTCCGACGAAGCGGCCCGGCGCGAGCCGGCGATGGGGGTCGAACCGGTCCTTGACACTATGCATCAGATCCAGGCCGTTGACCGGGCCCCACACGTCGAGACACGACTTGACCTCCGGCGGCGCGTCGAGGACGACGACAGTCCCGCCGTACGACCCGGAGGCATGGCGCAGTGACGAGACGAGGCGGGCAACCGCGGGTGGGTCGACCCCGCCCCGGACACCGGCGGTGACGGTGCCGACCGCGATGCTGCCCCGCAGGTCGACCTCGAGCCCTGTGCTGGCGCAGGCGCTGTCCAGAGCCGACAACAGATCGGGCAGGCCAGCGATCTCGTGGGTCAGCTTCAGGGCGACGTCACCGGTCCCGAACGGCTCGTGCCCCCACCACGGCGGTGGACCGGGCTCGGCCGTCGCCTCCGGGCCGAGCAGCTCCAGCGCCTGCGCCGTCCGGCCCTCGACTCCTAGCGGGATGCCCTCCAGGAGGAGCGAGAGGGTCGCCTGGCCGGCGCCGGGACGGTCCAGCTCGACCGCGGACGGCACCAGCTGCGAATGGATGACCCGTTGCAGGAGCTCATGGGTCTGGTCCCGCGAGGAGACCGCGATGGACACCCACGAGCGTGCGGTCGCCAGCGGGTGCAGCCGGAAGGCTGCCTGCGTGATGACGCCGAGCGTGCCGAACGAGCCGGTGAACAGCCTCCCCAGGTCATAGCCGGCGACGTTCTTGACGACTTTGCCGCCGGCATGGGCCACGACGCCATCGGCCCGAACGAGTGTGATGCCGATGACCAGGTCGCGCACGGGACCGTGCAGCAGACGCGCCGGGCCGGTCGAGGCGGTCGCAACCGTCCCCCCGATGGTGCCGTGGCGCGCAGGGTCGACCGCCAGCCACTGCCCGGCCCCCTCGAGAACCGGCTGCAGTACGTCGAGCCGGCAGCCGGCCTGTGCTATGGCGATCAGGTCACCTGCTGCATGCTCCACGACCGCGTCCATGCGTGTGGTGTCCAGCACCAGGTCCGTGCGGACCGGCGGGGCTCCCCAGGTCAGCTTGGTGCCGGCCCCGCGGACCACGACGGACATCTCGTGGCTGTCCGCGATCTTCATCACCGCGGCCGTCTCCTGGGTGTCGCCCGGGCTCGCGACCCAACGAACCGGAACCCCGTCGACCGCATCGGCGGCAGCCGCGGGGCAGGCGTGCCCGGACGTCGCGGCGCCTAGCTGGTCGAGCACCTCGGACATCAGAAGACCTCCGCCACGCCGACCTCCGCCAACGGGTGGGCCCCCTGGTGGCGTCCCGGTCGTTCACCGCACAGGCGTGGTGTGGGGAAGATCTTGCCCGGGTTGGAGATCGAGGCGGGGTCGAACGCGCACCGAACCAGCTGCATCGTGTCGAGATCGGACTCGTCGAACATCCGCGTCATGTACTTGGCCTTGTCCATCCCGACCCCGTGCTCCCCCGTGATCGAACCGCCGTACTCGATGCACAGGTCGAGGATCGCGCCCGATGCCTTCTCGGCCCGCGTGGCCTCTCCGGGCACCGAGTCGTCGAACAGCACGAGCGGGTGCAGGTTCCCGTCACCGGCATGGAACACGTTGGCGATCCGTACGCCTTGATCCTCCGAGACCGCAGTGATCCGGCGAAGCACCTCGGGCAGTGCCGTCCGCGGGATGACCCCGTCCTGGACGATGTAGTCGGGACTGATCCGGCCGACTGCGGCGAATGCCGACTTGCGGCCCTTCCAGAACAACGCCCGTTCGCCGTCGTCAGCCGCGATCCTGATCTCGAACGCGCCGCTCGCCCGACAGAACCCCTCGACCTCCTCGAACTGGTGCTCCACCTCGACCGAGGGTCCGTCAAGCTCGACGATCAGAACGGCACCCGCGCCAACCGGGTAGTTGCACTGGACGGCCGCCTCGGCCGCTTCGATCGCGAGCGCGTCCATCATCTCGATCGCCGCCGGGATCACACCCGCTCCGATGATCGCCGAGACGGCCGCGCCGGCCTGGTCGGTGTGCGGGAAAGCAGCGAGGAGGGTACTCACGGTCTCGGGTGTGCGGAGCAGGCGGACCGTCACCTTGGTGGCGATGCCGAGCGTGCCCTCCGAGCCGACCATCGCACCGAGCAGGTCATAACCGGGGGCATCGGGGGCCTTGCCGCCCACCGTCACCACCTCACCGGACGGCGTCACCCACTCGACACCGGTCACATGGTTGGTGGTGAAGCCATACTTGAGGCAGTGCGCGCCCCCGGAGTTCTCCGCGACGTTGCCACCGATCGAGCACACCTGCTGGCTGGAGGGATCGGGCGCGTAGTAGTAGCCCTGCGGCTGCGACTCCCGACTCAGGTGCAGGTTGATCACCCCAGGCTCGACGACAGCGCGCTGGTTGCGGACGTCGATCTCGAGGATCTGCCGCATCTTCGAGGTGACGATCAGCACGCCGTCCGAGTGCGGCAGCGCGCCCCCGGACAGCCCGGTGCCCGATCCGCGGGCCACGAACGGGACGCCGGCAGCCGCACATGCCCGCACCACCGCTGCCACCTGATCGGTCGACTCCGGCAGGACCACGAGAGACGGCACGACCTTGTACTGGGCCAGCCCGTCGCACTCGTAGGTCCGCAACCGCTGACGATCGGTGATCACAGCCTCGTCCCCGAGCAGGGGTCTGAGCTGGTCGGCCAGATCGCGAGCCGTCAGGGGCACTAGCTCATCCGTTCGTACGCCGGCAGGGTCAGGAACTCGGCGAAGTCGTCTGCGACAGCGACGTCGAGGAACGTGGCCCGTGCGTCGTCGTACTCGCCCGGGTCACCGGGCAGCTTCGCGATCTCCTCATCGACGATCCGGTTCACCAGCTCGGCCGTGACCGTCTCGCCGTTGTCGAGCGTCACCTCGTTGTGCAGCCACTGCCACACCTGCGAGCGCGAGATCTCGGCCGTGGCTGCGTCCTCCATCAGGTTGAAGATGGCCACCGCACCGGAGCCACGCAGCCAGGCCGCGAGGTACTGGATGCCCACACTGATGTTGTTCCGGAGTCCGGACTCGGTGACATCGCCCGGCGTCGCGGCGACGTCGAGCAGCTGCTCCGCGGTCACGTGTACGTCCTCGCGCTTCTTGTCCAGCTGGTTGGGCGCGTCACCCAGGACGGCGTCGAACACCTCCCGGCAGACGGGCACCAGGCCCGGGTGGGCCACCCACGAACCGTCGAAGCCGTCGCGAGCCTCCCGCTCCTTGTCCTCACGCACCTTGCCCAGCGCGGTCTCGGTCACCTCGGGATCCTTGCTCGGGATGAACGCCGCCATGCCGCCGATCGCGTGCGCACCGCGTTTGTGGCAGGTGCGCACCAGGAGCTCGGTGTAGGAGTGCATGAACGGCACCGTCATCGTCACCTGGACACGGTCGGGAAGCATGAACTCCTTGCCGCGGGTGCGGAACTTCTTGATCACGCTGAAGATGTAGTCCCACCGCCCGGCGTTGAGTCCGGCCGAGTGGTCGCGCAGCTCGTAGAGGATCTCCTCCATCTCGAACGCGGCCGGGTAGGTCTCGATCAGGACGGTGGCTCGGATCGTCCCCTGCGGTAGGCCGAGCTTGTCCTGTGCCCGGATGAAGACGTCGTTCCACAGCCTCGCCTCGAGGTGGCTCTCCATCTTCGGGAGGTAGAAGTACGGGCCCTGGCCCGCGTCGACCTGACGCTGGGCGCAGTGGAAGAAGTACAGCCCGAAGTCGACGAGCGCCCCAGAGATCGGCTCGCCGTCGACGACAATGTGCTTTTCCGGCAGGTGCCAGCCGCGGGGACGGACCACGATGGTGGCCAGGTCGTCACCGAGCGCGTAGGACTTGCCCTCGGGAGAGGTGAAGTCCACCCTCCGGTCGAGCGCGTTGCGAAGGTTGATCTGGCCCTCCACGACGTTGGCCCAGGTGGGCGTACTCGCGTCCTCGAAGTCGGCGAGCCAGACCTTGGCGCCCGAGTTCAACGCGTTGATCGTCATCTTCTGGTCGGTCGGACCTGTGATCTCCACCCGGCGGTCCTCGAGGCCAGGCGCCGGCGGCGCGACTGACCAGGCGCCGTCCCGGACGTCGGCGGTCTCCGGGAGGAAGTCGAGCGTCCCACCTGCGGCCAGCTCGGCGTACCTCGTCTCGCGGGCCACAAGCAGCTCACGGCGCCGGCCGTCGAACGTGCGGTGCAGGTCGGCCAGGAACTCCAGCGCCGCCGGGCTGACGATCTCGGCGTACCCCTCTCCCAGTGCTGCCGCGATCTCGACGTCGTGGGACTCCGCCATGCCTGGCTCCTCGGGGTTGCCGCGTGATATTTTCCGCATAATGGAATTTGAATTCCACCAGTCAAGCCAACGTAAGTAATCCGGCAGTCACCGTCAACGGTTGACCCGAAGATTCTGAGACCGATGCGTCGAAAGGCGCCAGGTCGGGGAGGGGCGAGGATGGCGCACAGGGTGACGCCGACCGGGGCAAGCACACGCCCCGCCGGCGGTGTCCGGTCGGTCGAGCGGGCGTTCGGCCTCCTGGAGACGATGGCCGACCACGGAGGGGCGATGGGCCTGTCCGCGCTGGCCGCCGCATCCGGACTTCCGTTGACCACGATCCACCGCCTGCTCCAGACACTGGTCGACCTCGGCTACCTGCGTCACGAGCCGTCCCAGCAGTATGTGCTCGCCCCGCGGTTGATCCGCCTGGGCGAGGGCTCGACCGACAAGCTGGGTATCTGGGCCCGCCCGTACCTGGCCGCTCTCGTCGACGACCTCGGTGAGACCGCCAACCTGGCGATGCTGGACGGCGACCAGGTCCTGTATGTCGCGCAGGTCCCCTCGCGTCACTCGATGCGCATGTTCACCGAGGTCGGCCGCCGGGTCGCAGCCCACACCACGGCCGTGGGCAAGGTGATGATGGCAACCATGTCGCAGGAGCAGGTGGCGGAGATGCTCGCTCGCACCGGAATGCCGCAGCGCACCGCGCACTCCATCACCGACTCGACAACGCTGCGGGAACAGCTGAGCTGGACCGCGGAGCATGGCTACGCGCTCGACGAGGGCGAGCAGGAAGTCGGCGTCCGCTGCGTCGCGGTCGCCTTGCCCGAGGCTCCGAAACGGTTGGCCATCTCGGTCTCGGGCCCCGCGATCCGGATGACGGAGGAGCTCGTGGCCAAGGCCGTCCCGGTGCTCACGCGCGCGTGTGCGGCTCTCGCCAACGATCTCGCCTAGCCCGGGGCCACCTAGTCGATGGATGCCTCTCAGATCCAGATGCTCTCGGTCGGCGCCGTGATCCTGCTGATCGTCTTCGGGCTGGCGGCGGGGGTCGGGATCACCGCGATCGGCCCCGGCGGGGTGCTGGTCACGATCGCGTTGTTCACGTTCACCGATCTGCCGCCGGCCGGCGTTGCCGGAACCGCCATCGTCACTCAGATCGCTACCGGACTGTTGGGCAGCGCTGCGTACTACCGGTCCGGACAGCTGAGAGAGCCGGCCACCAGGCGCACGGCGCTGATCCTCGCGGGAGCCGCCGTGGTCGGAACACCCATCGGCATCCAGGTCACCACGACCCTCTCCTCCCGTGCCTACGGCCTGCTCCTTGCCGGCCTCGTGGGCCTGACCGGCGTGCTTGTTCTCCTCCGACAACGGCGAACCTCCAGGGGTCACGGGCGTGAGGAGCCGCACCAGAACCTCCGACCCGCCGTCGTCATCAGCCTGGGCGTCGGCGTGGGTGCCGCCAGTGGTCTGTTCGGCATCGGTGGTCCGATACTGACGGTGCCGTTGCTGCTTGCCCTGGGGATCCCGATGTTGCGGTCGTTGGGCGCAGCGCAGGCACAGTCGGTCGTCATCGCGAGCGTCGGCACGATCGGGTACGCCGCACATGGTGCGGTGGACTGGCCCCTTGCGGCACTGGTCGGGATCCCCCAGCTGCTCGGCGTCATCGCGGGTTGGCGACTGGCACGGTCGGCCTCCCCACGAGCTCTCGGGTACACGCTTGCCGTCGTACTGCTTGTCCTGGCGCCGTACCTTGCCTTGCGTTCCTGACCCCTCGAGGTACAGATCGTGCGTGTCGCGGACGTCAGGTTGGCAGAGCCTCGTCCGAGGCGCGGAGGTGAGCGCGCTCCCCGTCGTGGTCGAAGAGGGTGAAGATGTCTACGGGCCCGTCGTACGCGCCGATGGCATGCGGAACCATGGCCGAGAACTCGGCTGCGTCGCCCGCTTCGACCAGGATGGTCCACTCGCCCAGGTGCAGGCGGACCGTGCCCGACAAGACGGTGAACCACTCGCGCCCGGGATGGACGCCAGCTGCTGGGCGGGGCGTTCACGCACGATCGTCGACGTGGGTGCTGGAACTGGGGTCGGCAGCATCGCAGTCGGGCGACGCTTCGGATCGGCAGACGTGCTCGCGATCGACAGGTCCGCATCGATGCTCGAGCGGGTTTGGACGGGGGCGCTCGAACAGGGTTTGGCCAAGCGGGTGCACGTCACACAGCCGACGTGGACGTTGCCTGGCCCGAGGTCGGTGCGGTGGATGTCGCCTGGGCCGCCTCGTCCATGCACGAAGTTGCGGACCCGGACCGAGTCCTTCGCGACGTGTACGCCGCCCTGGGTTCCGGTGGCCTACTGGTCGTCGTCGAGATGGACGCCCTGCCACGCCGATCAAACGGATCCAACTCGCCGGGGTCGGCCATACCGCCGCCCGTCGGCGCGCCCGGCGGGTCAGCTGATGAGTGCTGTCAGGTAGTAGCAGTCGACCTCCGGCGTCCCCCCATAACCTTCTGGCAGATACGGAGCCGGGCCCGTGATCTCCAGCGGCGTCCACACGCCCTCGCTCTGTAGTCGGTCGACCACGGCTTGGCACGCGCGGGTCTGCCACAGGTCCTCGCGCTGCGTCACGACAACGAGTCCCTCCGGCCGGGCCACCCTGGCGAACTCTCGCCACACCGCCTCGACCTCTGGAAGGTAGGTCATCACCCCCACACAGACCAAAGCGTCGACGCTGTCGTCCTCGAAGGGGAGTCTCTGCTGAAGGTCTGCCTGCTCCACCGAGTCATACGCTCCGCGCTGCTGAGCAATCTCAAGAGACGCTGGAGAGATGTCGAGCCCGAGGATCTTTCCCGCGAATC
>JBBSVL010000016.1:0-17285 GCA_038233595.1 Propionibacteriales bacterium
CCTCCTTCCGGGACTCGTCGACCAGCGCCTCCACCTCCTCGCGGGTGAACGTCGAGGCGACCGCGGACGTCGGCTCCAGATGGAAGAGCCGGACCACCCTGTCGGCGGTGGAGTTCAAGGCGATGACGATCGGCTTGAAGACCGTCACGAAACCCATCATCGGGGTGCCCAGCACCAGCGCGGCGCGCTCCGGACCCGACAGGGCGATGTTCTTCGGCACCATCTCGCCGAGGACGACGTGCAGGTAGGTCACGATCGCCAGGGCGATGGCGAAGGCAACAGGGTGCAGTAGACCCTCCGGCACGGCCAGCGCGTGGAAGCCTGGCTCCAGCACGCGGGACAGGGCGGGCTCGGCGATCGCCCCGAGGGCCAGGGACGCGACGGTGATCCCGAGCTGGACCGCGGCTATCACCTGGCTGACGTTGTCCATCGCCCGCAGCGTCGTACGAGCCAGGCGGGAGCCGGCCGCTGCCTTCGGCTCGATCTTGGTACGTCGAGCCGAGACCAGGGCGAACTCACCCGCTACGAAGAACGCGTTGGTCAGCAGCAGCAGGATGCCGACCAGGATGGCGACATGGGTGCTCACGTCACGTCCTCGTCGGTGTCGACCTTACGGATCGTGAGCCGGTCGACGCGTAGCCCGTCCATCCGGATCACGCGCAGCTGGGCGCGCTCCTCGACCGGCTCTTCGTCGTCGTCGTCGGGGATCACCACCGGCAGCGGCAGCACCACCGTGTCGCCGCGCTCCGGGATCCGGCCGAGCTTGCTCACCAGCAGGCCCGCGACGGTGTCGTAGTCCTCGTGCTCGGGCAGGTCGAGACCCGTCGCGTCGCGCACCTCGTCGGGGCGGAGCAGACCAGAGACGATCCAGCTGCCGTCCGGGCGCCGGCGCAGGCGGGACCCGTACCGGTCGTGCTCGTCTGCGATGTCTCCGACGATCTCCTCCACGACGTCCTCGAGCGTGACCACGCCCGCCGTGCCGCCGTACTCGTCAGAGACGATCGCCATCTGGAACCCTTCGCCGCGAAGCAGCTGCAGCAGCGGGTCGAGCCGGAGCGACTCGGGCACGACCGTCGCCTTGACCATCACCTCCCGCACCTGGGTGGAGGCGCGCTCCGAGCGGGGGACGGCCACGGCCTGTTTGACGTGCACCGAGCCGACGACGTGGTCGGCGCTGCCCTTGGTCACCGGAAACTTCGAGAACCCCGTTGCCGAGGAGAGCTCGATGACCTCGGAGACCGGGTCGTGGGAGTCGAGGCAAGCCATCTGCACGCGGGGTGTCATGATCTCGCCCGCCGTGCGCGGTCCGAACGCCACCGAGCGCTGCACCAGGTGAGCGGTCTCGGTGTCGAGCTTGCCCTGCGAGGCCGAGCGACCCGCGAGCGAGGCCAGCTCGTCGGAGGAGCGTGCCGAACGAAGCTCCTCCTGGGGTTGTACGCCGAACGCACGCACCACCGCGTTGGCCGAACCGTTGAGCACCCGGATCGGCCCCATCATCACCTTCGTGAAGGTGCGCTGGAAGCGCTGGGTCGCCCGGGCCGTGGCAAGCGGGGAGGCCAGCGCGATCTTCTTGGGCACCAGCTCGCCGAACAGCATGGTGGCGATGGTGGCCAGCACCAGGCCGATGGCGACCGCGATGCCGGGCACCCAGCGGCCGGGGAGACCCGCGGAGCCCAGCGGTCCACTGAGCAGTGAGGCGATGGCGGGCTCGGCCAGGAACCCGATGATCAGGTTGGTCAGGGTGACACCGATCTGCGCGCCGGACAGCTGGGTGGACAGGGTCTTGAGAGCGGCCCGGACTCCGGCGGCCGACTGGTCGCCGCCCGACGCCGCCCGCTCGACCGCGGCCCGGTCCACGGTGACCAGGGAGTACTCTGCGGCACCGAAGAGGCCACAGGTCAGCATCAGCGCGACCGAGACCCCGAGCAGTACCCACTCCATGCGGGCCATTGTTGCCGACCCGGCCCGGAACCTTGTGCCCGACCGTGCACGTTTGTCAGAGTAGAGCCCCGATCGGAGGTAGCCCATGTTGCGCTTCTCCGGTGTCGGGCGCACCCACGTCGGTCTGGTCCGTCCCAACAACGAGGACTCCGGGTTCGTCGGACCCACCCTGATGATGGTGGCCGACGGGGTCGGCGGCAACGCTGGCGGCGAGGTCGCGTCCGCCACCACCGCGCACGTCGTCGTGGCCTCGGCGCTCTCCCAGCCCGGTCGGAGCCCCTCTGGCGTGCTCGCAGATGCCGTGGGCGACAGCCAGCGCCGGGTGGCCGCGGGTATCCGGCACTCCTCCGACCTGACCGGGATGGCCACCACGCTCACTGCACTGCTCACCGATGGGCAGCACTTCGCCCTGGCCCACCTCGGGGACTCCCGCGGCTACGTCTTCCGTGAGCATCAGCTGACCCGGGTCACCAACGACCACACCTGGGTGCAGCAGATGCAGGACCAGGGCCGGATGACCGAGACCGAGGCGTCGGTGCACCCGTGGCGCAACGTGGTGCTGCGCACGGTCAACGGCGACGAGGCCTCCGCCGCCGACATCGTCCCGCTGGCGTTGCGCCCCGGTGACCGGGTGCTGCTGACCAGCGACGGCCTCACCGACCTGGTCACCGAAGACCGGATCGAGCAGGTTCTGGGGTCCCACGACGACGACGTGGCGATCGACCTGCTGGTCGAGGCGGCCCTGATCGCCGGTGGGCGGGACAACGTCACCTGTGTGCTGGCTACCGTGATCGAGGGTCCGCCGGTGGCCGCCGACGGAGCGCTGCTCGGAGCAGTGCACGAGCCGTCGAACATCGTCGACGCGGCTGTCGTACGCGCCTCGGCGACCGCCTGAGCGTACGCAGCCGCCAGAACGACCGAGGCGATACTGGTCCAGACCACCAGGGGTGTCCGGTGGTGTCGGGCTGGCGCAGCGGCACGTTGTGCCGCACAATGGACCCACAAGTGCTCATCAGTCACAGACTGGCCGCATCTTCGAATCGAGACCGCTGGGGAAGGCGTACCTCGACGCCGAAGATGAGGAGGTCACGGTGACTCGTTCAGCGACCCGTGGAGTCATGTACGTCCACTCGGCGCCGTCTGCGTTGTGCCCACACATCGAGTGGGCCGTGGGTGGCGTCCTGGCCACTGCCGTCAGCTTCGACTGGAGCCCGCAGCCGGCGCAGGCCGGTACCCTGCGCACGGAGTACTCCTGGGTGGGTGAGAGCGGCACCGCGGCTGCCGTGGCATCCGCGCTCCGCGGCTGGAACCACCTGCGCTTCGAGATCACCGAGGACCCGACCAGCGGCACCGAGGGTGCCCGCTTCTCGTTCAGCCCCGACCTGGGTGTCTTCCACGCCGTCACGGGCCTGCACGGCGACATCATGATCCCCGAGGACCGGCTCAAGGCGGCCGTGGTGAAGGCGGCGCTGGGCGACACCACGCTGCTGCTCGAGATCGACAAGCTGCTCGGCAAGCCCTGGGACGACGAGCTGGAGACCTTCCGGCACGCCGGCGACGGTGCCGCCGTGCGCTGGCTGCACCAGGTGGTCTGACCCTCTTCGTTGAGCTGTGCCATCTGCCCCGTCGAGATGTGGGATCTGCGCCGACCACCCGCACAGGCAGAACCTGCTCGTAAAGGTTCGAAACACCTCATCGGGGCCACTTCTGCCTGTGCGAGTGGTCGGTCTCCGCTACAGGGGGATGTTGCCGTGGGCGCCGCGGGTGACCAGGCCGGCGCCGGCGATCGCGCGGGCGATCGCGGAGCGGGTGGCGGACGGCGTCACGACCTCGTCGACGACCCCGATCTCGACGGCCTTGTCGATGCCGCCGGCGATCCGGGTGTGCTCCTCGGCCAGCTCGGCCTCGACCCGGGGGCGTACGTCGCGGGCCACCTCGGCCAGCTTGCGTCGGTGCAGGATCCGGACCGCTGCCACGGCGCCCATCACGGCCACCTCGGCACCGGGCCAGGCGAAGACCTTGGTGGCGCCCAGGGACCGGGCGTTCATCGCGATGTAGGCCCCGCCGTACGTCTTCCGGGTCACCACCGTCACCCGGGGTACGACGGCCTCACCGAAGGCATGCAGCAGCTTGGCCCCGCGTCGTACGACGCCGTCCCACTCCTGCCCGACGCCGGGGAGGTAGCCGGGAACGTCGACCAGCACGATCAGCGGCACCCCGAACGCGTCGCACATCCGCACGAAACGGGCCGCCTTCTCAGCGGACGCGGAGTCCAGGCAGCCACCGAGGCGGAGCGGGTTGTTCGCGATCACCCCGGTCGTCCTGCCGCCGAAGCGACCCAGTGCGGTGACGATGTTGGGTGCCCACTTGGCGTGCAGCTCCTCGATGGTGCCCTCGTCTAGGACGGCCTCGACCAGGGGGTGCACGTCGTAGGCCCGCTTGACGGACTCCGGCAGCATCTCGGCGAGGTCGCGGTCCTCGACCCCGGCCACGTCGAGAGTCCCCTGGGCGCCCAGCAGGTGGGTGATCGAGCGCGCCTTCTCGAGGGCCTCGGCCTCGGTCTCGGTGAGCACGTGCACCACCCCGGAGCGGCGGCCGTGTGGCTCGGGGCCACCGAGCCGCAGCATGTCGACGTCCTCGCCGGTCACCGAGCGGACCACGTCGGGGCCGGTCACGAAGATCCGGCCCTCGGGCCCGAGGATCACCACGTCGGTGAGCGCCGGCCCGTAGGCCGCGCCACCGGCGGCGGGACCGAGCACCACCGAGATCTGGGGGATGGTGCCGGAGGCGTGGATCATCGCCCGGAAGATCAGCCCGACCGCGTGCAGCGAGAGCACGCCTTCGGCCAGCCGGGCGCCGCCGGAGTGAAGCAGGCCGATGATCGGCACCCGGTCGGTGAGCGCCCGCTGGTAGGCCAGCACCACGACCTTGCAGCCCTCGTCGCCCATCGCGCCGCCCATCACGGTCGGGTCCGAGCAGTAGGCCACCACGTTTGTGCCTTCGACGCGGCCCAGGGCGGCGGCCATCCCGGACCGGTCCGGGGCGTGCAGCCACTCCAGGGTGCCCTCGTCGAAGAGCGCGGTGAGGCGTACGGCGGGGTGCCGGGGGTCGATCCCGGCCTCCGCGTCGGTGTGGGTGGCGGTCATCTCAGAAGCTCCCGAAGGCGACGGCGACGTTGGCCCCGCCGAACCCGAACGAGTTGTTCAGCGCCGCGATGTCGCCCTTCGGCAGGTCTCGTACCTTGGTGGCGATGTCGAGCTCCACCCGGGGATCGAGGTCATCGAGGTTGATCGTCGGCGGCGAGACCCGGTGGTACAGGGCCAGCACGGTCGCGATCGACTCCAGGGCGCCGGCGCCGCCGAGCAGGTGGCCGGTCATCGACTTGGTGCTGGTCACGACAACGTCGTCGGCGTGTGCCCCCAGTGTCGCGTGGATCATCAGCCCCTCCGCGATGTCGCCCAGCGGCGTCGAGGTCGCGTGCGCGTTGATGTGCGCCACGTCGCCGGCGTCGATCTCGGCCTCCTCCAGGGCGCGCACGATGGCCCGGGCACCACCGCGGCCGGCGGGGTCGGGCTGGGCGATGTCGTGGGAGTCGGCGGTGATCCCGGCGCCCAGCAGCTCTGCGTAGATCCGGGCGCCACGCGCCTGGGCGTGCTCGAGCGACTCCAGGACCAGCACCCCGGCCCCCTCGCCGAGAACGAACCCGTCGCGGGCGGTGTCCCAGGGTCGCGAGACCGTCGTGGGGTCGCCGGTCCTCTTGGACAGCGCCATCATGTTGGCGAACGCCGCCATCGGCAGCGGGTGGATGGCAGCTTCGGTGCCGCCCGCGAGAACGATGTCGGCGCGGTTGAGTCGGATCTGGTCCAGGGCGAGCGAGATGCCCTCGTTGCCCGAAGCACAGGCCGAGACCGGAGTGTTGACGGCGGCGCGGGCACCGATCAGCAGGCTGATGTTCGCCGCGGGAGCGTTCGGCATCAGCATCGGTACGGCGAGCGGTGAGACCCGGCGCGGTCCCTTGTCCCGGAGCGCGTCGTAGTTCGAGAGCAGGGTTGTCACGCCGCCGATCCCGGAGGCCATCGCCACGCCGAGCCGGTCCTTGTCGATGACGGAGTCGACCTCGTCCAGGGCGCCGAGACCGGAGTCCGCCCACGCCTCCATGGCCGCGACCATCGCGAACTGCGCGGATCGGTCCAGCCGGCGTGCCTTCACGCGCTCCAGTACCTCGGTCGGCTCGACGGCGACCCGTCCGGCGATCTTCACCGGCATGTCCTCGACCCAGTCTTCGGTGAGCAGCCGGACGCCGGACCGGCCGGCGAGGAGTGCCTGCCAGGTGCTCTCCGTGTCGCCCCCGACGGGGTTGGTGGTGCCCAGGCCCGTGACCACGACTCTTCTGCGACTCATCTTGGATCCTCACCTCGGAACAGAACTACGTGATAGCCCGGATGGGGCACCCGGGCTGGGCTCAGGAAGCCTGCTTCTCGATGTAACCGACGGCGTCGCCGACGGTCTTGAGGTTCTTCACCTCGTCGTCGGGGATGGTGACGCCGAACCGCTCCTCGGCGGCGACCACGATCTCGACCATCGACAGCGAGTCGACGTCGAGGTCCTCGGTGAACGACTTGTCCATCTGTACGTCGTCCGCGTCGAGACCTGTGACCTCGTTGACGAGCTCGGCGAGGCCGGTGCGGATCTCTTCGGTGGTGGCCATCTGGCTTCCTCTTTCCTGGTTGGGTGTTTGTTGCGGCAAAGACGAGTGGGAGCGGTTCAGGGCACCCGGACGACCTGGGCGGCGTACGCGAGCCCGGCGCCGAACGCGATCAGCAGCGCGGTATCGCCGGGCTTCGCGTCGCCGTTCTCGACCATTGCGTGCAGCGCGAGCGGGACCGAGGCCGCGGACGTGTTGCCCTGATGGGCGATGTCACGAGCGATCTTCACGTGCGGGGGGAGCTTCAACGCCCGTGCCATCGCGTCGGTGATCCGCATGTTGGCCTGGTGCGGGACGAACACGTCGAGGTCGTCGATGCCGACTCCGGACTTGGCGAGGGTCTCGCGGGCCACCTTGGCCATCTCGTACGACGCCCACCGGAAGACCGCGCTGCCCTGCATCTCCAGATAGGGCATCCGGGGGCTGTCGGAGGCGACGACGTCGCGCCAGTCCTCGCGGGACCTGATGTGGTCGTAGTGCTCGCCGTCGCTACCCCAGACCACCGGGCCGATGCCGGGCTCTTCGGCAGGACCGACCACCACTGCTCCGGCGCCGTCGGCGAAGATGAACGCCGAACCGCGGTCCGTGGGGTCGGTCAGCTCGGAGAGCTTCTCCACGCCGACCACCAGGGCGTACTTCGAGGTGCCCGCCCGGACCATGTCCGAGGCCAGCGCGACACCGTGGCAGAAGCCGGCGCAGGCGGCCGAGATGTCGAACGCCGCGGCCTTGTTGGTGCCCAGCTCGTAGGCGATCGAGGTGGCGACCGCTGGTGTCTGCATCATGTGGGAGATGGTCGCGACGACCACGCAGTCGATCTGGGCCGGCTCGATGCCGGCCGCGTCGAGCGCATCGCGTGAGGCGGCGACCGACATCGACTGCACCGTCTCCTCGGGGGTGGCCCAACGGCGCTCGATGATGCCGGAGCGTTGCTGGATCCACTCGTCGCTGGAGTCGATCCCGGCGACGATCTCGCTGTTGGGGACCACCCGGCTGGCTCGGTGCACACCCAGACCGAGCAGGGCGCTGTGCCGCAGGGGGCCGACGGGCTCGAGCCTCACTCCGGCACGCCTTCCGGGTGCAGCCGGAGCAGGGGCTGGCCGGGGGAGACCAGGTCACCGTCCTCGACCAGCCACTCCACGATCGTGCCGCCGTGGGAAGCGACGACGGGGGTCTCGTCGCGGAGGCTGCGCACCGTGCCCACCGGAGATCCCGGGGGCAGGGTGGTCGCCTCACCGGCGGCCGCGTCGCGGATGAAGGTGCCCTTAGCGGGCGACACCAGCAGCCGCCACGTGGGGGAGGTGTCGGTCTCGGACGGCGACCCGTGCCGGTCGACGAACGCGCGGGCGGCGTCAAGCTGGTCGGGGGTCTTGAGCGCGAACGTCTCGACCCCTTTGAGGACCCGCTTGGCAATGCCCGTCAGCGTTCCCGCCGGCGGTATCTCCAGGATGCCGGTGACACCCAGGTCGGTCATCGTCTCCAGGCACAGGTCCCAGCGCACCGGACGGGCCACCTGCTTGACGATGCGGCGGACCAGCGCCTGACCGTCGTGCATGATCTGGCCGTCGGCGTTGGAGATCACCGGTGCCCGCGAGTCGTGCGTGGACACTCCGCGAGCAAGCCGGCCCATCACCTCGACCGCGGGAGCCATGTGCTCGGTGTGGAAGGCGCCTGCCACCGAGAGCGGTATCAGTCGCGCCTTCGCCGGCGGGTCGTCGGCCAGTGTCTGCAGCTGCTCGAGGGTGCCGGCCGCGACGACCTGTCCGGGCCCGTTGATGTTGGCCGGGGTGAGGCCATGCTGCTCGAGCGCCGCGAGCACCTCGTCGGCATCGCCCCCGAGCACGGCCGTCATTCCTGTGGCTGTGACCTTCGCAGCTGCTGCCATCGCCTTTCCCCGCTCGCGCACCAGCACCATTGCCTGCTCGGCGGTGATCGCCCGGGCGCCGGCGGCAGCGGTCAGCTCACCAACGCTGTGGCCGGCGACGGCACCGACCATGCCGAAGGCATCGGTTGGGTGCGGAAACAGCGAGACCGCAGCGACCAGGCCAGCGGCGACGAGCAGCGGCTGGGCGACGGCGGTGTCACGGATCGTCTCGGCGTCGGCCACGGTGCCGTAGTGCGCGAGGTCGAGCCCCGCCACGGCGCTGAGCCACTCCAGGCGCTCCCCGAAGGCCGGGTCCTCCAGCCACGGCTCGAGGAAGCCAGGGGTCTGGGCGCCCTGACCGGGCGCGACGAGGATCAGCACACCCCCCATGTTGCCGGGCGGACCGGTCGAGACACGTATCCCGGAGGCACGAAAACACCCGGCGGATCTTTGGAGGGTTCCTACAAAGGCGCCGGGGCAGGCTGCGCGTGTGCTTGCCCGTGTGCCTGGCCGCCGATCCGGCCCACGGTCAAGGCGACCCGCAAGGTGTAGGCGTCCCGCGGGTCACCGGGGTTGAGCCCGGTGACCTCATGCGCCCGACGTAGCCGGTAACGCACCGTGTTCGCGTGCACGAAGAGTGCCCGGGCGGTGCCTTCCAGCGAGCTGCCGCGGTCGAGGTAGGTCTGCAAGGTGGCCAGCACCACCGGTCCGGCCGCGACCAGCGGCCGGTGGATCTCGGAGCGGAGGTGCTCGATCGCCTGCTCGTCGCCGGTCAGCGACCGCTCGGGGAGCAGGTCGTCGGCGTCGACGGGCCGGGGTGCGTCCGCCCAGCCCGCGACCGAGCGGTAGCCGGCGAGAGCCGCAGCCGCGCTGCGAGGTACGTCGGTGAGCCCGTCGACGACCGGTCCCACGATCACGGGGCCGTCACCGAACACCCCGGCGAAGCCGGCAAGGGGCTTCTCGGCGATGTCCGGGCCACCCAGGATCACCATCAGCCGGTCACCCTGGGCGGCGCACAGCGAGCGCAGCCCGAGCTCGTGGGCGATCCGTCGTACGTCATCGGTGGGGTCGTGCCGCGGTGAGTACGGCAGCGGGCCCACCAGGGTCAGGACGGCGCCGTCGTCGGTCCAGCCCAGGGCACTGGCGCGCGACTCGATCGCCCCGTCGGTCTCGCCGCGCAGCACCGAGTCCACGGCCAGAGCCTCCAGCCGGGCGTCCCAGGCGCCACGCATCTCGGCGGCCCGGGCGTAGACCTCGGCGGTCGCGAAAGCGACCTCGCGGCCGTAACGGGTGATCGCCTCGATCACCGAGTGGGCATCCTCCTCGCCGAGGACGTCGACGATGTTCTCCTCCACCACCTCGATGGACAGCCGGACCATCGCCACCGTGCGCGGCAGGCTGATCCGCCCGGCGAAGGCACGGGGAGCGTTGCCGAAGACGTCGGCGCGCAGCTCCGGACCGCTGCTGGGGTCGCGGTACCAATCGACGAACGCCGCGATGCCGGCCTGGACGATCATCCCGATCCAGGACCGTTCCTGCGGCTCGAGCTCGCGGAACCACGGCATCTCCCGGTCCATCCGCTGCAGGGCGGCCGTGCTCAGCAGCCCCACCGAGCGCTGGAGGCGCAGCGTGATCCGGGCCCGGTGGCGGGCCTGGCTCATGGTGGGCCGCGGGTCGCTGGCAGTCACCCCCCGACTCTATTGCCCCGTCGAGGAACGGCCGCGAAACAACGGCCCTGTGAGCGAACAATGAAACACGTTCTGGTTAACTGCGGTGGTTCTACACCGACGACGGCAGGTGGATGTACGGATGGTGAGCAACAGCATGCACAGGCACCGACCTGTCTCACGACACCGGATCCAGCGGGTCACCATCCACGGGCACGAGCGCGCCTACGTCAAGGTCGGCAAGGGCCCGACCATGCTGCTGCTGCACGGCCTTGGCTGCGACCACACCACGTGGGACCCGGTGATCGATGTTCTGGCCCGCAGCTACACGGTCATCGCCCCCGACCTGCTCGGGCACGGTCAGTCCGCGAAGCCGCGCGCCGACTACTCCATCGGTGGCTACGCCAACGGGATGCGCGACCTGCTCACCGTGCTGGGGATCGAGACCGTGACGGTGGTGGGGCACAGCCTCGGCGGCGGTGTAGCGATGCAGTTCGCCTACCAGTTCCCCGAGCGCACGGAACGGATGGTGCTGGTGGCTCCCGGTGGCATCGGACCTGACGTCACCCCTGCCATCCGGGCGGTGACGCTGCCCTTCTTCAAGCAGTGGATGGGCCTGGCCACGCTGCCAGGCATTCGTCACGTCGGTAGGGCCACCCTGCGCGGGTTGTCCCGCTCGGGGATCTCACGGGCGCGCGACCTCGGTGAGGTCGCCGAGATCTACGACTCCTTCCGGGACCCGGCCGCGCGGGCCGCCATCGCCCACGTCGTACGCGCCTGCGTCGACTGGAAGGGGCAGATCATCACCATGGCAGACCGGGCCTACCTGACTGCCGCGATGCCGATGTGCGTGATCTGGGGGACCGCGGACGCCGTGATCCCGGTGAACCACGCGGAGATCGTCCGCGCGATCGCTCCTGATGCCGACGTGGAGCTGATCCAGGGTGCCGGGCACTTCCCGCACAAGGACCACCCGGGGCGTTTCGTGCGACTGGTCAACGACTTCGTGCGCACCACCGAACCGGCGGCGTACGACCGGGCCGACTGGCGCAAGATGCTCGCCAACGGCCCGAACGCCCCACGTGTGCGCGAGCGTGCCGGCGAGCGTCCGTTGCGTCCCGTGACACGGCGGCGCAGCAGGAGCGCCTGACGGCAGGTAGCCGATCAGGCGCCGGCGCCCTCCTGCTCCACGTCGCCGACGGCGGTCGGGTCGTCGATCCGGTAACGGTCGAAGGCCTCCTGCACGGTCTCGACCTTGACCTCGCCGCGTTTGGCCAGCGCCTGGAGCGACTGGACGACGACCGACTCGGCGTCGACGTGGAAGAACCGCCGGGCTGCGGGCCGGGTGTCGGCGAAACCGAATCCGTCGGTGCCGAGCACGTGGTAGTCGGCCGGCACCCACCGGTCGATCTGGAGGGGTACGGCGCGCATGAAGTCGCTCACCGCCACGACCGGCCCTTCCACCGCCTGGAGCTTGTCGGTGACGTAGGGCAGCCGCGGCTCCTCGGAGGGATGCAGCAGCGCCCACTCCTCGGTGGAGATCGCGTCACGGGCCAGCTCGTTCCAGGACGTGACCGACCAGGTGTCGGCGGCGACGCCCCAGTCCTCGGCCAGCAGCCGTTGCGCCTTCTTGATCCACGGGAACGCGACCCCGGACGCGAGCAGCTGCACCCGCGGCGGGTTGTCCACCCCCTCGACGTCGGGCGATGTCGCGATGTGGTGGATGCCTCGCAGGATTCCCTCCGCGTCCACGTCGGACGGCTCGGCGGGCTGCGAGACCTGCTCGTTGTAGACCGTGAGGTAGTAGATGACGTCCTCGCCGTGAGGGAACTCATCGGAGGTCCCGTACATCCTGCGCAGGCCGTCCTGCATCACGTGGCTGACCTCATAGGCGAAGGCCGGGTCGTAGTGCACGACAGCGGGGTTGGTCGCCGCGAGCAGCGGGGAGTGCCCGTCGGCGTGCTGCAGGCCTTCGCCGGTCAGCGTCGTACGCCCTGCCGTGGCGCCGATCAGGAAGCCGCGCGCCATCTGGTCGGCCATCGCCCAGATGAAGTCACCGGTGCGCTGGAACCCGAACATCGAGTAGAAGATGTAGAAGGGGATCATGTGCTCGCCGTGCGTGGAGTACGTCGACCCGGCGGCGGTGGCCGATGCGACCGCGCCGGCCTCCGAGATACCCTCGTGCAGCATCTGGCCGTGCTCGGACTCCTTGTAGCTCATCAGCTGCTTGCGGTCGACCGACTCGTACTGCTGGCCGCCCGGGTTGTAGACCATGGCGCTGCGGAACATCGAGTCCATCCCGAAGGTGCGGTACTCGTCGGGTGCGATCGGCACGATCCGCGGACCGATGTCCGGGTCCTTCATCCAGTCCTTGACCAGACGGACCAGCGCCATCGTGGTGGCGATCTTGTTCTTGCCGCCCCCCTTCTTGAGCTCGGCGTACATCTCTTCGCCCGGAAGCTTGAGCGGCTTGGCGCGGATCACCCGACGCGGCACCGAGCCACCGAGCTGGCGGCGGCGCTCCATCATGTACTCGATCTCGGGGGAGTCCTTGCCGGGGTGGAAGAACGGCGCGGTGCCGGACTTCTCATAGGTGTCGTCGAGCTCCTTGTTGCTGATCGGCAGGTAGAGCCGGTCGCGGAACTTCTTCAGGTCGTCCGGGGTCAGCTTCTTCATCTGGTGGGTGGCGTTCTTGCCTTCGAGGGCGTCGATCGTCCACCCCTTGATGGTCTTGGCCAGGATCACCGTGGGCTGTCCGACGTGCTCGGTCGCTGCCTTGAACGCGGCGTAGACCTTGCGGTAGTCGTGACCGCCACGGGGCAGCTTGACGATCTGCTCGTCGCTCATGTGCTCGACCATCTTGCGCAGCCGTGGGTCGGCGCCGAAGAAGTGGTCCCGGATGTAGCTGCCGTCCTCGACGGAGTAGGTCTGGAACTGGCCATCGGGCGTCGTGTTCATCCGGTTGACCAGGACGCCGTCGACGTCGCGCGCCAGCAGCGGGTCCCACTCGCGTCCCCAGACGACCTTGATCACGTTCCACCCGGCGCCGCGGAAGTAGGACTCCAGCTCCTGGATGATCTTGCCGTTGCCGCGCACCGGGCCGTCGAGCTGCTGCAGGTTGCAGTTGACGACGAAGGTGAGGTTGTCCAGCTCCTCTCGGGCGGCAAGGCCGATGGCGCCGAGCGACTCGGGCTCGCCCATCTCGCCGTCGCCGAGGAATGCCCAGACGTGCTGCTGACTGGTGTCCTTGATCTTGCGGTTGGTCAGGTAGCGGTTGAACCGGGCCTGGTAGATCGCGTTCATCGCGGTCAGGCCCATCGAGACGGTGGGGAACTCCCAGAACTCCGGCATCAGCCGCGGGTGGGGGTACGACGGGAGCCCGTTGCCCGGGCCGTGCTGCACCTCCTGGCGGAAGTGCGAGAGCTGGGTCTCCGTCAGCCGACCCTCGAGGTAGGCCCGGGCGTAGATACCGGGGGAGCCGTGGCCCTGGAGGTAGATCTGGTCGCCACCGCCCTCGGCGTCCTTGCCACGGAAGAAGTGGTTGAAGCCGACCTCGTAGAGCGACGCGCTGGACTGGTAGGTCGCGATGTGTCCGCCGACCTCGAGTCCCTTGCGGTTGGCGTCGGAGACCATCACCGCGGCGTTCCAGCGGATGAAGGCGCGGATCCGGCGCTCGATGTCCTCGTCCCCCGGGAACCACGGTTCGCGCTCGGGCGGGATCGTGTTGATGTAGTCGGTGCTGCGCAGCGCAGGCACGCCTACCTGGTTCTCGCGGGCGCGCTCCAGCAGCCGCAGCATCACGTAGCGCGCTCGCTCACGACCCCGGGCCTGGACCAGGTCGTCGAAGGAGTCGACCCACTCGCCGGTCTCCTCCGGATCGATGTCCGGGAGCTGCGTGGAGAGGCCTTCGTGGATCACCGGCGTCACGCTGGGGGTGGGTGTGCCCTTCGTGGTGTCGTCCGGTTCGGTCGGGTTGGTGTCCTGATCGGACTTCGTTACGTCGCTCACTCCCTCATCGTCCCACTTCACCGGTCACGAAGAAATCTACTGTCGGGTAGGCCCTGCATGGCCGGGAGCGCGACGAATGGGGCAGGGTGTGCACCAGGGTTGCGGATCCGGCACCGGTCCGGTGGACTGACCCCCAGGTTCGGGCGTCCTGCTCGGTGCAGAAGCCGAACCCGGCATGATTCGCAGTCGACGACAGAGAGCTGAGGCACACACGTGAGCGCGACCGCCGGGGGTGCGGATCTACAGGCCGGGGAGCGACTGGGCTTCAAGCCCGGGATGGTCGTCCAGGAGCTCGGCTGGGACGACGACGCCGACGACGGCGTGCGGGTCCAGATCGAGAACACCATCGACTCCGACCTGGTCGACGGTGACCACGGCAACGTGGTCGACGCCGTACTGCTGTGGTGGCGCCGCGACGACGGCGACCTGGTCGACGCCCTGGTCGACTCGCTGACCGACCTGGTCGGTGGCGGCGCGATCTGGCTGCTCACGCCCAAGGTGGGGCGGGCCAACGCGGTCGATCCGGCCGATGTGGCCGAGGCCGCACCGGTGGCCGGACTGTCCACGACAACGACGGTCGCCGTGTGCAAGGACTGGTCGGCGACCAAGCTCGTGGCACCCAAGACCCGGTGACCCGATGATCGGATACGTCGTCGAGCGGGCCAAGGGACCGGCAGTCTCGTTGGCAACCACGCTGAAGGTGCTCACCGAGTCCGGCGTGATCCGGCCACACTCGCCGGCTGCTCTCGGTGGCGTGGCCTTCGCCCTGACGCAGTGGGGGATGGGTGTTGCGGGCGGGTTCAAGGCCGTGGCTCTGCGTTTCCCCGACCGGATCGGGATCGTCGACGAGCTCGGTGAGCTGACCTTCGGCGAGATCGAGTCGCGCAGCAACGCCCTGGCCGACTCCTTGTCCGGGCTGGGCGTCGCCGAGGGAGACTCCGTCGCGATCCTGGTCCGCAACCATCGCGGCTTCCTCGACGCCTCCCTCGCCGCGGCCAAGCTGGGTGCCGACATGCTCTACCTCAACACTGCGTTCGCGGCGCCGCAGCTCGGCGAGGTCTGCGAGCGCGAGAAGCCGAGCGTGATCATCCATGACCAAGAGTTCAGCGCGCTGATCGACAAGGCGAAGGTCGAGCAGCGCCGGGTCCTCGCCTGGGTGGACGACGACCCGGGTGGGCTGCCCACGCTCGAGGCGCTGATCGAGAAGGGGTCGCGCAAGGCCCGCAAGGCACCGTCCAACCAGTCACGGGCGGTGATCCTGACGTCAGGCACGACCGGCACGCCCAAGGGTGCGCCACGCGGCGGCGGCAACCTCAGCGCCGCGGTCGCGCTGCTGTCGCGGATGCCGCTGAGGTCGGGCTGGAAGACGCACATCGCCGCACCGCTGTTCCACACCTGGGGCTGGGCTCACCTGAGTCTGGCGATGCTGCTGGGCAGCACCTGCGTGCTGACCCGCAAGTTCGACCCTGAATCCTGCCTGAAAACCGTGCAGGACAACCGGTGCGACTCGCTCGTGGTGATCCCGGTGATGCTGCAGCGCATCATGAGGCTGCCTCAGCAAACTCTCGACACCTATGACCTGTCCAGCGTGAAGGTGGTGGCTGCGTCTGGTTCGGCGCTGCCCGGCGACCTGGCGACCGACTGGATGGACCAGTTCGGCGAGAACCTCTACAACATCTACGGCTCCACCGAGGTGGCCTGGGTCAGCATCGGCAGGCCCGAGGACATGCGCGCCGCCCCGGGAACGGCCGGGAAGCCGCCGGTCAACACGATCGTCAAGCTGTACGACGCCGACGACAAGGAGGTGCCCACCGGTGAGCCGGGCCGGATCTTTGTGGGCAACTCGATGCTGTTCGAGGGCTACACCGGGGGCGGCCACAAGGAGAGCATCGACGGTCTGATGAGCTCGGGTGACATCGGCCGGTTCGACTCCGACGGACGATTGTTCGTCGAGGGCCGCGACGACGAGATGATCGTCTCCGGTGGCGAGAACCTCTTCCCCAAGGAGGTCGAGGACGTACTGGCCCGGCACGAGGCGGTGCGCGAGGTCGCGGCGGTCGGGGTCGACGACGAGGAGTTCGGCAAGCGGCTGCGCGCCTTCGTCGTACCGGAGAAGAAGGGGGCTGTCGACGAGGACACCCTCAAGAGCTGGGTCAAGGACAACCTGGCCCGCTACAAGGTGCCCCGCGAGGTCGTCTTCCTCGACGAGCTGCCCCGCAACGCGACCGGCAAGATCCTCAAGCGCGAGCTCGCGGAACGGGACGACTGACCATGGCAGACACCCCGATCCCGGTGGGGGGGCAGGCACCCGACTTCGAGCTGGCCGACCAGCACCGTCAGCAGGTTCGGCTCTCGTCGTACCGTGGCACGAAGGCGGTGCTCGTGGTCTTCTACCCGTTCGCGTTCAGCGGCGTGTGCACCGGTGAGCTCACCGGTTTGCGGGACCGGCTCGGTGACTTCGAGAAAGTTGGCGTCACGATGATGACGGTCTCCTGCGACCCGGTGTTCACCCAGCGAGCGTTCGCCGATCGGGACGGCCTGTTCTTCCCGTTGCTCTCAGACTTCTGGCCACACGGTGAGGTCTCCGCGTCCTACGGCGTCTTCGACACCGACGGCGGCTCCGCGACCCGCTCGTCGTTCCTCGTCGACCGGGACGGCGTGGTGCGCTGGAGCGTGCACAACGCGATGGGGTCCGCCCGCGACCTGGACGCCCACGCAGCCGCCGTCCAGGCCCTGACGTAGTCATTTCGGACTATTTTTCGCCCGACTTGGCAGATTGACTGGAACCTGGGCCCCCCGTGACCCACTATTGACCTTGTTACGACCGCTGGTGACCCGAGACGCCGGCGGTCGTAGCTTTTTCTGATGACGTCCCGCCGCCCGCGTAGGGTGTGTCCGGCCTCAACGGTCCACGGGCGTATAGCTCAGCGGTAGAGCGCTGCCCTTACAAGGCAGATGTCGCAGGTTCGATCCCTGCTACGCCCACCCTCGTGACTCGCACGCGGGCAACCTTCCTCCAACGTCTGCTCACTACAGTGGTGTGCGTCACTGATCTCGCAGGAGGAACCGATGATCGTCCCGTTGTCCGTGAACGACTTCCTCG
>JBBSVL010000017.1:0-17149 GCA_038233595.1 Propionibacteriales bacterium
CGGGCGACCATCCAGGCAGCACCCCAGCTGTGCGGCCCGGGGGCCGAGGTGATCTGGACCCGGCACCGCGGTGACCCCGACCTCACCCCCACCATCCGGGAATGGTTCGCCGCGGCTGGCTTCGACGAGGTCGCATTCATCGCGCCGGAGGCCGACAAGTGGTCCGTGGGGGTGCACCGGCTCGCCGTACAGCCACAAGCTCTGAAGACCCATCGTCACTGGTTCACGTTCTTTCGGTAGTCACCCTGGTGGTCAGGGAGCGAGTCGCTGGACCCGCCAGCCCTCGTTCGTGCGTCGGTAGACGAGTCGGTCGTGCATCCGACCGCGACGGCCCTGCCAGAACTCGACGACGTCCGGCCGGACCAGGTAGCCGCCCCAGTACGGCGGAACCTCGATCACCTCCTCGTCGGCGAACCGCCTCTCGACCGCGTCGTACCGCGCGTCGAGCTCGGCCCTCGAAGCCACCGGCTGCGACTGCGGGGAAGCCCAGGCACCGAGCTGGGATCCGCGCGGGCGCGAGGAGAAGTAGGCCTGGTTCTGCTCCGTGGACAACCGGGAGGCGACCCCTTCGATCCGGACCTGGCGCTCCAGGTCGTGCCAGGGCAGCAGCAGCGCGCAGGCCGGGTTGCCCACCAGCTCCCGACCCTTGGCCGAGTCGTAGTTGCTGTAGAAGACAAAGCCGTCGTCCGGCACTTCCTTGAGCAACACCATCCGTGAGGACGGCCGGCCCGCCGCGGAGACGGTGGCGACCACCATCGCGTTCGGTTCTCCGATGCCGGCCGCGATCACGTCGGCCATCCAGCGCCGGAACATCGTCATCGGGTCGTCGCTCAGCTCGGCCTCCGCCAACCCGTGGTCGGCGTACTCGTGGCGCAGGTTGCGCAGGTCCTCGGTGCCCATGCCACGAACGTTACGGCGGCTGGCACAATGCCAGCCGGAGACGTCGTACGACGAAGGAGCAGGCCAGATGACCGAGGTACACCACGGACTCGAAGGCGTCATCGCCTTCGAGACCGAGATCGCCGAGCCCGACAAGGAGGGCTCGTCCCTTCGTTACCGCGGTGTCGACATCGAGGAGATCGTCGGGCGGGTGCCGTTCGAGAAGATCTGGGGACTGCTGATCGACGGTGCCTACGAGCCCGGCCTACCGCCCGCGGAGCCCTACCCGCTTCAGGTGCACTCCGGTGACATCCGGGTCGACGTGCAGTCCGCTGTGGCGATGCTGGCCCCCACGTGGGGGATGCGGCAGACCTACGACATCTCCGACGACCAGGCCCGCACCGACCTGAGCCGGGTGGCGGTGATGGTGCTGTCCTACGTCGCGCAGGCCGCGCGCGGGATCGGCCATCCGATGATCCCCCAGGCCGAGGTGGACAAGGCGCAGTCCCTGGCGGAGCGGTTCATGATCCGCTGGAAGGGCGAGCCGGACCCCGCCCATGTCAAGGCGGTCGACGCCTACTGGAGCTCGGCGGCCGAGCACGGCATGAACGCCTCCACCTTCACCGCCCGGGTGATCACCTCCACCGGCGCCGACGTCGCGGCCGCGTTCTCGGGGGCGATCGGGGCGATGAGCGGCCCGCTGCACGGCGGCGCTCCCTCCCGCGTGCTGCACATGATCGAGCAGGTCGAGAAGACCGGGGACGCCGAGGCGTACGTCAAGAAGCTGCTCGACGACGGCGAGCGGCTGATGGGCTTCGGGCACCGCGTCTACCGGGCCGAGGACCCTCGCGCACGCGTGTTACGGCGTACGGCGAAGGAGCTGGGCGCGCCCCGCTACGAGGTCGCCGAGGCGCTGGAGAAGGCCGCCCTCGCGGAGCTGAAGGAGCGTCGTCCCGACCGGGTGCTGGAGACCAACGTCGAGTTCTGGGCCGCGATCGTGCTCGACTTCGCGGAGGTGCCGGCGCACATGTTCACCTCGATGTTCACCTGTGCGCGCACGGCGGGCTGGTCGGCGCACATCCTGGAGCAGAAACGCACGGGCCGGCTGATCCGCCCCTCGGCGATCTACGTCGGACCGCAGTCACGCAAGGCCAGCGAGGTCGACGGCTGGAACCAGGCCTGGGGGGCCTGAGCGTCGCGTCAGTCCTCCTCCCGCTCGGAGCTGCGCCGCCAGAGCACGACCAGCCCGACCACCACGACGACCAGCCCGATCGCGACACCGCGCCCGACCTGCTTCTCGACCACGTGGTACGACGCGCCGGCGACGTGCCCGAGGACTACGAAGCCGGTGCCCCAGACGATGCCGCCGGCGGCGTTCCAGAACAGGAACGTGCGGTAGCGCATCCCGGAGGCGCCGGCGAGGGCGGGCATCATCGCCCGGAAGAACGCGGTGAAGCGGCCGAGGAAGACCGCCAGCCCGCCGCGCCGACGAAGGAACGACTCGGCCCTCGAGATCCGGCCACGGTGTCTGGACAGAAGCTTCCCGCGAAGCAGCTTCGGGCCGAAGAACGCGCGACCGACCTCGTAGCCGACCGAGTCGCCGACGATCGCGGCGGCAACGATCACCAGGATCGCCACCGGAAGGGAGACGTGGCCGATGGCGGTGGCAACGCCGGCGAGCACCGCGGCAGTCTCGCCGGGAATCAGGAAGCCGATGAAGATCGCGTCCTCGGCGAACACCAGCAGCCCGGCCGCCACCAGCAACCACACCGGGGACAGGTTGAGGATGCCGCCCACCAGGTTGCCCACGCCCGACAGTGTGTCCGAGGGCACCTACACCTGCGGCCTGGGAGGGCTGACCACCAGGTAGCGCTCGTCGCCGGTCTCCCCGCCCCAGTACACCGGCTCAGGCATCGGCCGGACCTCGGCGTCGCGGCCGACAGCACTCACCAGGGTCACCGTCTCGGCAGCGGTGAGGCCGGCCCCCGTGTGCCAGCTGCCCTCGACGAGCACCAGGGCCCCGCCCGGGCCGAGCAGGTCGACCCAGCGACGCAGCGCCAGCGCCGGGTCGTCCATCGCCCACAGCACGTGCCGGACCAGCACTACGTCGAAGGCACCCAGCGGCAGCTCCGGCCGGTTGGCGTCGCCGATCTCGAACGCCACGTCGACGGCGGCGGCCCTTGCCTTGCCGGTCGCCCGCCGGATCATCTCCGGCGACACGTCCAGCCCCGTCACGTCGTACCCCTCCTCGGCGAGCAGCACGGACAGCGTGCCGGTGCCACAGCCGAGGTCGGCGACCCGCGCCGGTGCCGGCGGGAGTACGCCGAGCAGCAGGTCGCGCCACGCTGCACGGGTCACCGGACTGCCCAACCCGTGGTCGGGCTCGTCGTCGAACTGCGCGGCTTCTGCGCCCCAGACCCGCCGAGCCTCCGCCAACCCGTCCGCCACCAGGCTGCGGGCGAAGCAGCGAGACAGCGGCGAGTCGCGGTAGTAACCGAACCCCGGGACCTGCGTGTAGCCGGACGACTCGTAGAGCGCGATCGCCTCCGGCTGGCCGGTGCCGGTCTCCAGCACCATCGCCTCGACACCGGCCTCCGCCGCGGTCTGCTCGAGCCTAGCCAGCAGCTGCCGGGCGAGTCCACGGCCGCGAGCCCCCTCCGCGACGTACATCCGCTTGACCTCGGCGGTGATCGTGGCGCCGAAAGCAGGCACCGGCGAACGCCGCCAGCCACCCATCGCCACCGGCTCATCATCGAGGTAGCCGACGAAGAAGGCGCCCTGGCGGGACTCGAACACGTCGGCCTGGATCGGTGCCTCGTCCGGGGTGCCGTAGCGGGCGACGTACTCCTTCTGCACCTCTGCGATCAGTCGCAGCGCGTCGGGGTGGGTGATCGGGAGTCGGCGGATCTGCACGAGGAGCAAGACTAGGTGGAGGCCGGTGTGTGGCTGCTGAGAGACTGCCACCATGCCGGACATCGTCATCCCTGCCACGCTCAAGCCAGCCGACGGGCGCTTCGGCGCCGGCCCCTCGAAGGTCCCGACCGCCGCCCTGGACGCGCTGGCGGCCACGGGTGCGACGCTGATGGGCACCTCCCACCGGCAGCCAGCGGTGCGCGGCCTGGTCGGGCGCGTCCGCGAGGGTCTCGGTGCCTTCTTCGACCTGCCGGCGGGCTACGAGGTGGTGCTCGGCAATGGTGGAGCCACCGCGTTCTGGGACATCGCGACCTTCGGCCTGATCCAGGAGAAGAGCCAGCACCTGAGCTTCGGGGAGTTCTCCGCGAGGTTCGCCAAGGCGGCTGCCGACGCGCCGTTCCTGGCCGACCCGTCGATCGTCCTGGCCGACCCCGGCTCGTGTCCGGTGCCGCAGGCCGAGGCAGGCGTTGACGTCTACGCCTGGGCGCACAACGAGACCTCGACCGCTGTGATGGCCCCGGTGCAGCGGGTCGCCGGTGCCGACGACGGCGCCCTGCTGCTGGTCGACGCGACCTCGGGCGCGGGCGGGCTGCCGGTCGACGTGAGCCAGGTCGACGCCTACTACTTCGCGCCGCAGAAGTGCTTCGCCTCCGACGGTGGCCTCTGGGTAGCGCTGATGTCACCCGCGGCGCTGGAGCGGGCCGCCTCGGTGGCCGCATCCAGCCGATGGGTGCCGGCGTTCTTCGACCTGGCGACCGCGATCGACAACTCGGGCAAGAACCAGACCTACAACACCCCGTCACTCGCGACCCTGTTCCTGATGGCCGAGCAGCTGACCTGGATGAACGAGCAGGGTGGCCTCGACGCGATGGTCGAGCGGACCACCTCCTCGTCGGACACGCTCTACGGCTGGGCGGAGCGCACGTCGTACACCACGCCCTACGTCGCGACGCCGGAGCACCGCTCGCTGGTGATCGCCACGATCGACTTCGACGAGTCGACCGACGCGGGCCGGATCTCAGCGGTGCTGCGCGCCAACGGCATCCTGGACACCGAGCCGTACCGCAAGCTGGGCCGCAACCAGCTCCGGATCGCGATGTACCCCGCCATCGACCCCGCCGACGTCGACGCGCTCACCCACTGCATCGACTACGTCGTCGACCACCTGAGTTGAGCGGTTTGGATCACCAAGGTCTGTAGGTTTTCTGTGACTTCCCGTGGTGTGCATGCCACGGCAG
Organism: Propionibacteriales bacterium; assembly: GCA_038233595.1. Classification (GTDB taxonomy): domain Bacteria; phylum Actinomycetota; class Actinomycetes; order Propionibacteriales; family Nocardioidaceae; genus Marmoricola. The sequence continues at coordinate 5,031 of JBBSVL010000017.1, forward strand.
GTGAAGGTTTGCCGTGGGAAGTGACGTCCTGGGCGACCAACTCGACGACGAGGAGTGACATGGTGCAGGCAACCGCGGACATCGGACTGACCGGGCTGGCGGTGATGGGGCGCAACCTGGCACGCAACATCGCCCGCAACGGGCACACGGTTGCGGTGCACAACCGGACCACGTCGAAGATGACCGCGCTGCTCGACGAGCACGGCGACGAGGGGGAGTTCGTCGGCTCGGAGTCGATGGCCGACTTCGTCGCCTCGATCAGGAAGCCGCGCGCGATCATCGTCATGGTCAAGGCCGGCGAGGCGACCGACGCGGTGGTCGACGAGCTGGTGCCGCTGCTCGATGAGGGCGACATCGTGGTCGACGCGGGCAACGCCCACTTCGAGGACACCCTGCGCCGGCAGCAGTCGCTGAAGGAGCACGGCCTGCACTACGTCGGGATGGGCGTGTCCGGCGGCGAGGAGGGCGCGCTGAACGGTCCCTCGATCATGGTCGGCGGCTCGGACCACGCCTACGACCGGCTCGGCCCGATCCTGGAGAGCATCGCGGCCCAGGTCGACGGCACGCCCTGCTGCGCGCACGTCGGTCCGGACGGCGCCGGCCACTTCGTGAAGATGGTGCACAACGGCATCGAGTACGCCGACATGCAGCTGATCGCCGAGTCGTACGACGTGCTGAGGCACCTGGTCGGCAAGGAACCGGCCGAGATCGCCGAGACCTTCCGGGAGTGGAACCGCGGCGACCTGGAGTCCTTCCTGATCGAGATCACCGCCGACGTGCTCAGTCACACCGACGCCGAGACCGGCCAGCCGTTCGTGGACGTGGTGGCCGACGCCGCCGAGCAGAAGGGCACCGGCCGCTGGACCGTGCAGCGTGCGCTGGACCTGGGCGTACCCATCACCGGCATCGCCGAGGCGACCTTCGCCCGCAGCATCTCCGGGCACCTCGACCAGCGCAGAGCGGCCTGCAAGGTGTTCGAGGCGCCCGATGCGCAGTCCGACCTCGAGGACCCGGACCGTTTCGTCGACGACGTTCGAGCCGCCCTCTTCGCAGCCAAGATCGTCGCCTACGCCCAGGGCTTCGACCAGATCGTGGCCGGCAGCGAGGAGTACGACTGGCACGTCGACCCCGGCAGGATGGCCACCATCTGGCGCGGCGGCTGCATCATCCGGGCGAAGTTCCTGGACCGCATCCGCGAGGCGTACGACGCGGAACCCGACCTGACCACGCTGCTGACCCAGGAGTACTTCGCCGACGCGGTCAAGGACGGTGTGGACGCCTGGCGCAGGGTGGTCGCGGCCGCGGTCACGGCCGGGGTGCCGGTGCCGGCGTTGGGGACCTCGCTGTCCTACTTCGACGCACTCCGGCGGGACCGGCTCCCCGCGGCGCTGATCCAGGGGCTGCGCGACAACTTCGGCGCGCACACCTACGGCCGGGTCGACAAGGAGGGCACGTTCCACACGCTGTGGGCCGGCGACCTGAGCGAGGTCGACGCCTGAGTCACGACGCCGGCGTGAACAGGTCGGCCTTGAGCAACTTGGCGGGGGTCGGGTCGCCGGCCCAGACCGAGGTGTCGTCGGCGACCACCGTCGAGCCGTCCCACAGCATGGAGCCGAGCACAGTGGTGATCCGTACGGCGGCCTGGAGGAGACCCTGGTCGCGACCGCGTGACGGCCGGCCGAGTAGCCGATCCGCGGTGGCGTTCGCCGCGGATACCTGAGCCGTTCAGGGCGCCGCTGGCGCGTCGCTGGTCTCGGTCGGCTCCTGCGCCGGGAGCGGCGCCGGTTTGGGGGCTCGTGTCCAGGCGATGGTGTAGACGACGGCGCTGAGCACGTAGGTGGCGAGCACGAGGAGCAGCCAGCGGTGCAGGAACGGGGCCTGTGTCTGCCCGGTTGCGTTCTGGTAGGAGGCTGCTCCCTGCTCGATGATGCCGGGGAAGAAGAGCACGAACAGCAGGCCCGCGACCAGGGTGGGTAGCCGTAGGTAGTTGTGTGGCGAGACCCGCGCGGGTCCGTGTGCGTGTCCCCCGGTCAGCGCGTGGGAGACCTTGTGTGCGGCACGGTCTGCGAGCGCGTAGGCCGGGAACAGCACCAGGTCGTGCAGGATGACCGCCCCCACGAACCAGACCAGGATCGACTTCCACCAGGTGGTGGGGTTCAACAGCGCCGAGACGCCCAGCGTTGCCACGACGTAGCCCACCAGCGCGAAGCTCAGGAGCATCCCGAGCAGGTGCAGCGGTGTGGACCCGTAGAAGGCCCGGAACCGGATCAGCAACGGCCTCATCAGGACTCGAACCTGATGTCTTGGACCCATTTGGTGTTGTGCACCCCGGGCAGCGCCGGGACGATGACCCGGGCCGGGAACCCGTGGTCCAGGGACAGGTCGGTCCCGTTGACCCGCAACGCCAGGAGCGCGTCGGGGTGGGCGACCTGGTTGGCCTGCAAGGAGGCCTTGTTGAACGAGCCACCGGTCGCCAGCGACGTGACCTGTGCCCCGCTCGGACTCGCTACCCCCGCGGCCCGGGCCAGGTCGCCCAGCCGTACCCCGGTCCAGGTCTGGGTGGTCGACCACCCCTCGACACACGCGATCGGCAGGACCGCGGTGTGCTGGGGCATCGCGAGCAGCGCCGCTCGGTCCAAGACGACCTGGCTGGACCCACCGGTCAGCCTCAGCCGCCACCCGGCGCCAGTCTTGGCCGGGTCGACCCCAGCAGCCTGGGCGGTCTTGTTGATCTGGAAGTCGTTGGGACCGTTCCCGTGGTCCCGTCCTCGCGGCATCAGCAGGGCCAGTGGTCGGGTGAACCCGCCGATCGTCTGCCCGGCGGTCAGCACGAACACCATCAGCGACCCCCCACCGACCAACGCCAACGCACCGCGGCGGCTCACCGTGGCCGGGGCCGGGTCCAGGGCGACCAGCCCATCAGGATCCGGCGGCTCGGGGCGAGTCTGCGCCATCCGGGTACGCAGCACGGTACGCAGCGACCGGGACCCCAACGAGGCCCGCATCCGGGGAAACTTGAGGCACACGTGCACGACGAACCCCGCGATGAACACCCACGCCCCGTAGTAGTGAGCAGGGTAGAAGCTGAACCCGAAGATGTAGTCGTACTGGACGTTGAGCACACCCGTTGCGATCTCGAACAGGATGCCGCCGACCAGTGCCAGGAGCGAGAGCCGCTCGAGCACCTGCGCCAAGGAGCGCGCCGGCGGCCAGGTGAACAGCCTGGGCACCACCGACCACAGCTTGGCCAGCACCACCGGCACCAGGACGAACCCGAGATCGACGTGCAGTCCCTGGCTGAGCCGGTAGAGCCACGAGGGGCTGGCCGGCCAGTCGAAGTACGGAAGGTGCAGCCACCCGACATCACCGGGCCGCGCCTGACCCAGCTGCGGACCATAAGCAACATAGGACAGCAAACCAGTGAGGATCACCACCGGCAACCCCACCAACAACACCGACCCGAAGACCGAGGTCAGCCAGGGCCCACGAATCGGGCTGCGCCATGTCTTCGGATCCACACCTGGCGGCGGCCGACGCTCGAGGCCACGCCACAGCGGTACCGGGAACCCATAGTCGGGCTCGTCCTGGCTCGGGGACGGCATCAGTCGGAGCCTACCGTCGCGTGAGAGCGCACCTGGCCAAGGTATCCCACACGCGGGCGTTGCTCAGTCTGCCGCCGAACTGATCGCCGAACTGATCGCGGCGTACGCGCGCGCACCGAAGGCAATCATCCGAGCCTCCTCGACCTCCGAGGAGGAGCTGCGCAGGGTCTCGACGGCGGCTTCGACCGCGTCGTCGTACGGCCAGCCGTAGACACCTGCCGAGACCAGCGGGAACGCCACCGTCCGCGCACCCAGCTCGCCGGCGACCCGCAACGCGTTGGAGTAGCACGAGGTGAGCAGCGAACGGTCCCGCTGGCCTGCCCTGAAGTTGGGACCGACCACGTGGATCACCCACGTCGCCGACATCTCCCCCGCCGTGGTCCAGCCGGCCTGACCGGTCTCCAGGCCGTGCGGGAACCGCTTCTCGCAGTCCGCGAGCACGGCCGGCCCACCGGCGGCATGGATCGCGCCGTCCACACCGCTGCCGCCGCGCATCGCTGTGTTGGCGGCGTTGACCACCGCGTCGACCTGCTGCGCGGTGATGTCTCCCTGGACGACGGTGAGCTCCATGCAGCCATTGTGCCGCGAGCGGCTACTTCTTCCGGGGCGAGCGCTTCCCGGAGACCGGGGAGGTGTGGAGCAGGCGCAGCACGGCCTTCTCCATCGCAGCCTGGCGCGCGTCCGGGTCCTTGAGCTTCCGGCTGGGGACAGACTTGATCGTGACGCCGTCCTCGTAGAGGTCGATCACCCGCGGGTCGACGTACGAGCTCCGGGCGATGGTCGGGCTGTTTCCGAGGAACTCCCCGACCTCCTTCATCGCGCCGGCCACGGCACGCTTGCGCGAGGCCCTGGTGTCGCCGGGCTCCTCGGAGTCGGCCAGGGCGGCCGCAGCGAGAACCGTGGCATGCCAGGTCCGGAAGTCCTTTGCCGTCAGATCCGCCCCGACGCTCTCGCGGAGGTAGTCGTTGACCAGTCCCGCGTCCAGGTCGAGCCACCGCCTGAGATCCTTGTAGGCCAGCAGCCGCTCGCTCCCGCCGCGCCGGCGGCGCATCGTCTCGATCGCGGCCATCGCCAGGTCGTCGTCGATCTCGATCCGGTGCTCGATGCCGGACTTGCCGACGAAGTCGAAGACCAGGACCTTGCCGTGCCGGGTGACGTGGCGGCGCTCCAGGGTGGTCAGCCCGAAGGACTCGTTCTCGGTGTAGATGTCGCCGCCGATGCGGAAGTAGCCGAGGTCGAGGAGGCGTACGGCGGTTGCCGCAGCGCGTTCGCGGGACATGCCCTCCTGTGCCAGGTGCTCGGCCAGCACACGTCGCGCCTTGGGCAGCCGCCGGGCCACCTCGCTGACTCGCAGGAACTTCTCCTCGTCGCGCTTGACCCGCCATTGGGGGTGGTAGAGGTACTGCCGGCGGCCGGCGTCGTCGGTCCCCACCGCCTGGACGTGGCCGTTGGGGTGGCGACAGATCCACACGTCCTGCCAAGCAGGGGGGATCACCAGCGCCTTGATCCGGGCCACCTCGGGCGCACCGAGCCGCTCGCCGTGCTCGTCGAGGTAGACGAACCCCTTGCCGGCGCGGCGCCGGCTCCAGCCGGGGTCGTTCGGGGAGACCGTGCGCAGTCGGACCACCACGACAGTCTGGCGAGCAGACGCAGCGGTGTCATCCGTCCCGGAGGGTGAGCGGCCGGTCTACCGGCCCGGCAACAGCTCGGCCAGCCGGGGCGTGACCCCCCAGCTCCCGGTGAGCGTCTCCAGCTCCTCGCGCGCCGCTGGCTTCGGCTCGGCGCCGGTGCGCAGCGCACGGAGCATGGTGTTGCGGGGGGTGTGCTCGCTGCCGACGAACTCGACCACGTCGACCCGGTAGCCGTTGACCCGCAGCAGCGAGGCACGCAACGCATCGGTGAGGGTGTCGGCCAGTCGCTCGCGGAGGATCCCGTCCCGGGTCAGCATCGCGTACGGCGCGGGTGTGGGCGCCCGGCGCAGCTGGGCCGCGATGTCGTGGTGACAGCACGGCGCGGCCAGCACCAGCCCGGCCTGCCACTCGACCGCTCGGGCGAGCGCGTCGTCGGTGGCCGTGTCACAGGCATGCAGCGCGAGCACCACCTCGGGTGCCGGCTCGACGACCGCACCGGCGATGTCGCCCTGGACGAACGTTGCCTCGATGCCAAGCCCTTCGGCGAGGGCCGAGTTGTGCTCGAGCGACTGTGTCTTGGTGTCCACCCCGGTCAGGTGCGCCGGAACGCCCTTCCCGGTCAGGTAGGCGTGCGCGGCGAAGGTGAGGTAGGCGTTGCCGCAGCCGAGGTCGACCACGCGCAGCGGGTCCTCGGCGGTCGGTTGACGCAGCAGGTTGGCGGCGAGCGCGGAGGTCAGCGACTGGTCGAGCAGCCGGAGGAACTCCTCGACCTGTCGGTACTTCGCCTGCCGGGTCGGTTTGACCCGGCCCTCGGCGTCCGAGATGCCCAGCGCCACCAGCACCGGGTGGTCCTCGGCCAGCAGCCGCGGCTTGGCCCGGTCGTGGCCGCGCTCGACCTTCTCCTCGGGGACGACCCGGGCCGTCGTACCGACCACCGCCTCCAGCGTCTTGGTCACCCGCAGCTGATGGGTCTCCGTCGTGGTCTCGACGTGCCAGCTGCCGAACCGCTCGTCGAGCAGCTCGTCGACGGCGTCGCGGGCCGCGGCGCCCGGCGCGTGGTTCGAGGTGAACGCCTGGGTCTCGTCGTACGCCACGACCTGGAGGTGGCGCCCGGCCTTGAGGTCGACGTACCTCAGCTCGACCCGGCGCCACTTGGGGCGCTCAGCTCTCTGCCGACCCGACGCCACGGCGCGGAGCAGGGTGTGCTCGTCGAGGAGCATCCCGCGCATCCGCGCGAGCGCCTGCGGCAGTGACTGGTTCCTGGGGTGGTTCATCGGAACAGCGCGGTGAGCACCACGACCAGGATCAGGCCGCCCAACGCACAGGGGATCACCAGGCGCCGGTAACGGGGGTTCATGAAGCAAGCCTAGAAGGGTGCTCCCATGCGCGGCCCCGGCCGCCGGCTCGAAACTGGTGCGCCGGCAGGTCTGGCGGTTCCGCGGGCCTTCGGCGCAGACTGGTGTCAAGGTCGCGCGCGACCGAAGCGGCGCGACACGCTTCTCTCGGAGAGCTGGTCCGATGGCCCATATACCCGACGTGATGCCCGTTCTGTCGCCCGGCCGGCACCGAAACGCGCGGCGAGGCGCCTGCTTCATGGAGATGGCGTCCTACCTCGCCGGTGAGCGCTGGTCCGACCACCCCACCTGCACACATCCGCTGCTCGCCGCGCTGGCTCGCGACGTCAACGACCATCTGGGCGACCATGGACGCTCCCGGATCGCGCCCCTGATCCCGGACGTCGTGGGCGTGTGCAGCGACGACCCACGCTCCTACGCGTGGATCGCCCGCGAGGCCGCGATCACGGCCCTTCCGGTTGCCGCCTGCGCGCGGCAACGTGTGGCTGCGGTGGGCCTGCTTCGCTGCCAGCAGTTGCTCAACCGGGCCGAGGAACGGCCTGGACTCGACCTCGACCCGGCGACCCGTGCGGCGCTGGACGCGGCGCCCTCCGCGCGCGACTGGGCCCTGGAGCTCATCACCATGGGGTCGGGCGGCGACCGGGCCTTCATGCGACGGGCCGCGCCCACGATCGTGCACTGCGCTGTGTCGGGCATCGCCGAGGCGTGCGTGCCCGACTCCGATGACCGGCTGGTCGACCTGCTCGAGCGGACGATCATCTGGTGCCGGAACCGCTTCAACCCGCAGAGCAGCGACGCCCGGCCGATCGTGGTGCCGTCACCGGCTCAGCGTTGACCTGACGGTCCGTCAGGCGGCCAGCACGGTGTCGGCGGTCTCCTCGGGGCTCGGTGCCGTACGCCGGCCGAAGGGGTACTCGAACCCGCGGCCGCGGCTGAACAGGGCCACGGCGGCCAGGATGCCGATGATGGTGAGCGCACCCCCACCGACCAGCGTGTAGCGGGCACCGAAAGTGCCGCCGACCCAGCCCACGATGGGCGCCCCGACCGGGGTGCCGCCCTGGAAGATCATCATGTAGAGCGCCATCACCCGGCCGCGCATCAGCGGCTGCGTGCTCAGCTGCACCGAGGTGTTGGCCGCGTTGACCATGGTCAGTGCGGCGAAGCCGAGCAGCGGCGTGGACGCGGCGAACCAGAGATACGACGGCATCAGACCCGACCCGATCTCGATCGCTCCGAAGACCAGCCCGGCGACCACGACCAGCCTGACCCGCGGCTTCGCCGACCGGCGGGCACCGAGCAGGGCTCCGGTGAAGGACCCGATCGCCATCGTCGTACCGAGGATGCCGTACTCCCCCGCACCCTTGTGGAAGGTCTGGGTGGCCATCAGCGCCGAGGTCATCTGGAAGTTCATCCCGAAGGTGCCGGCGAAGAACACCACCCCGAGGATCAGCATGATGTCCGGGCGGCCACGCACGTAGCGCAGGCCTTCGCGCAGCTGTCCTCTGCCGCGTACGACGAGGTCGCTCGGGGTGAGATCGGCGGCGCGCATCCGGCGGAGCGCGAAGATCACGAACCCGTAGCTGAGCCCGTTGACCAGGATCACCCAGCCGGTCGCCCGGACGCCACCGCCGAGCGCCCCGATCAGGAGCCCGGAGATCGCCGGGCCCACGATCCGGGCCAGGTTGAACGACGCCGAGTTCAGGCCCACCGCGTTGGCCAGGTCGTCGGGGTGCACCATCTCGCTGACGAACGACTGGCGGGTCGGGGCGTCGAAGGCGGTGCCGACGCCGAAGACGAAGGCCAGCGCGAAGACCATCCAGGGCTGGACCGCCCCGGTCACCGCGAGCGTGCCGAGCACCAGCGATGTGAGCCCCATGAACGCCTGCGTCATCGAGAGCAGCCGGCGCTTGGGGAAGCGGTCGGCCAGCACGCCGGCGTACGCCGAGAAGAGCAGGATGGGCAGGAACTGCAGCCCGGTCGTGATGCCCAGCGCGGTGCCCGCCTGCGCGGCGCTGCCGTGGTGCAGCTGCAGGACCAGCCAGTCCTGGGCGATCCGCTGCATCCAGGTGCCGGTGTTCGACACCACCCCACCGGCGGCGTACAGCCGGTAGTTGCGGTTGTGCAGGGCGCGGAACGTGGGGCTCAAGCTGAAGTGGCCAGCCTTTCGAGGATCGGAGCCGCCTCGCGCAGGACGGCATGTTCGTGGGGAGTGAGCTCACGCAGTCGCTGGGCCAGCCAGGCGTCCCGACGACGCCGGTCGGCCTGCAGGGTCTGCTTGCCCTGGTCGGTGATGCTGACCAGGGCCTTGCGCTTGTCGTGCTCGTCGCTGCGTCGGACGACGTAGCCGCCGTCGACCAGGCAGTTGATGATCCGGGTCATCGACGGCGGCCGGACCCGCTCGTGCTCGGCCAGCTGGCCGACGGCGCACTCGCCGCCGCGGAGCAGCACCCCGAGCACCGAGAGCGCGCCAACGCTGAGCTGGTTGGCGGGGTCGCGCTCGTGGGCGAGCCGCCGCCGCAGCCGCATCACCGAGAGCCGGAGCTCGGAGGAGAGCCCGGCGTCCGTGCGCGCGACACTTTCGACCGTGGGAGTCATAACACTTAGCATAACTCATTACCCACGCTAACTATTTCGCCGAGACGTCGCATCTTGACCTCTACAGACCGCTGAGACGGCGCAACCTGCCAGTCCGCCGTGTCAGGTTGCGCCGCCTCAGCAACTTTGACGTCTCAAGTTGCGCCGTCTCGGCGAAATCCAGAGCACAATGCTCGCCGTGACCCTTGACGAAGTGAACCCGATCGCGGCCGAGCACTACGGATCCAGGACAGTTGCCGTCGAGCCCGGAGGGGTCGAGGTGATCCCGGAGAGCGAACGGCACGGCAAGCCGTTGCAGCTGCTCTGGACCTGGACGTCACCCAACCTCGAGTTCGCCACTATCGGGGTCGGGATCATCGGCCCGCTGTTCTTCGGGCTGAGCTTCTGGCAGTCGTTCGCGGCCATCGTGCTGGGTACGGCGCTGGGGTCCACCACCCACGGCGTACTCGCAGGCTGGGGTCCGCCGAGTGGACTGTCCCAGATGGTGAACAGCCGCACCGGGTTCGGGTTCTTCGGCAACATCCTCCCGGCCGGGCTGAACTCCGTGATCGCGGGCGTCGGCTGGTTCGCGGTCAACAGCATCAGCGGGGCGCTCGCCCTGCACGCCCTGGTCAACGCGCTGCCGAACTGGCTGTGCCTGCTGGTGATCGTCGCCGCGCAGCTGACCATCGCCTTCTTCGGGCACAACCTGGTCCAGGCCTTCGAGCGCTACGCGTTCCCGGTTCTCGCGGTCGTCTTCGGGATCGGCGTGGTCATCGTGCTGGCCAAGTCGCACCCGGGTCAGGCCGGATCCGGCGGCATCCCGACGTCCGGCGCCCTCCTGATCGAGGCGGCCGCCGCGTTCGGCTACGCCTGCGGCTGGAACCCCTACTCCGCCGACTACACCCGCTACCTGCCCTCGGACTCCAACCGTCGTGCGGTCGGGCTTTACGCCGGCCTCGGTGTCTTCATCTCCTGCGTGGTCCTGGAGACGGCAGGTGCCGCGATGGTCTCGGCCACCGGCAAGGCGGCCGGTGTCGACCCCGGCGTCTACACCGGCCTGATGCCCACCTGGCTCGGCGACCTGACCCTGCTGTGCATCGCGGTCGGCGCCGTGGCCGCCAATTCGCTGAACATCTACTCCGGCGCCCTGTCGTTCATGGCGCTCGGCGTAAGGCTGCCGCTGCACCGTGCCCGTGCGATCGTCGCAGTGGTCTTCGGCGTGCTGGGGTTCATCGTGGCGCTCTTCGGTCTGAGGAGCGCGGGCCAGAACTACGAGAACTTCCTGCTCGTCATCGCCTACTGGATCGGGCCCTGGCTGGGCGTCGTACTCACCGACCGGTACCTGCGCAGGGGCACCCCGCAGTCCGAGCTCAACGCGATGGCCACCAACAGGTCGCACACGAACTGGGCAGGACCGATCGCGATGGCCGTGGGCATGGTGGTCTCGATCTGGCTGTTCTCCAACCAGACCAAGTACGTCGGACCGGTCGCCGCGGCACACCCACACATCGGCGACATCACGTTCCTGGTCGGCTTCGTGGTCGCTGCCGGCCTCTACCTGGCGCTGTTCAAGCCGCTGGCACTGAAAGGAGCACGCCGATGACCGGCGACCAGGAGATGCTCGCGGTGGCGGTCGAGGAGGCGGAGCTCGGCCTCTCCGAGGGAGGAATCCCGATCGGAGGAGCGCTTTTCGGTGCCGACGGCTCACTGCTCGGGCGCGGGCACAACCGCCGGGTCCAGGACGACGACCCGTCGATGCACGGCGAGACCTCGGCCTTCCGCAACGCCGGCCGGCAACGGACCTACCGCGGCACGACAATGGTGACCACCTTGTCGCCGTGCTGGTTCTGCAGTGGGCTGATCCGGCAGTTCGGCATCACCCGGGTGGTGATCGGCGAGGCGCAGACCTTCTACGGCGGGCACGACTGGCTGGCCGAGAACGGCGTCGAGGTGGTCCTTCTCGACGACCCGGACTGTGTGCAGATGATGACCGACTTCATCGTCGCGCACCCCGACCTGTGGAACGAGGACATCGGCGTCGAGTGAGTGAGCCGGGCGTTCACGTCGCGTCCTTCTCCGAACGCCTACCGGACCGCTCCTGGCTCATGTGAGACATGATTGGGAGCGTGCGTCTCCAAGGTGCGCTCCACCAATGAATGATGGCCGGCCATGAACGATGAAGCTGTCCCATTTGCGATACCAAGCGGAGATCTTCACCGGGCGGCTCTTGCGGCACGCCGGCGAGGGACCGCCCACGCTGACCTACGGCATTCCCGCATGCGTTCGGCTTACGGGAATGAGCGCGGCTGCGGACAGCCGGCTAAGCCGCAGGCGGCTCGAGCAACTGTGTGGCGAGGGTCTGGCATAGCCAGCTGGCAAAGCTTTCGCGCGTCCAGCTGCACTCGCTGACGAACAGCCGATACACCGACGAGCTGTCATCGACCAGAGAATGTCCGCTGCCGTGTCAGGCGGCAATCCAACTGCGAGCAGGCCGCGCCGATCCCAGTCGGTGATCAGCGGGCGCTGCGCCATCCGCCTGAACGATTCTCCCGTTCGCATGCAGTCAGGCAGCCTCGTGGTGCTGGGTGTCATCATTCTCGAAGCGATCGTCTCGTTGATCCCCCGCTGGCCATACCAGTTCAACGGCCAGGGGCACCGGACTCGGTGTGGCCGGATTTCATCAACAACGGGACAGCGCTTGCACCTCCACTGGTGCTGATCATGGTTCTGGCCCTGTTCAGGCTGGGTGTTCACCTGTCCGGGTGGATCCAGCTACTCTCTGGCATCCTCCTAGCCGTACTCGCACTCGTCATGATCGTCGGTGCAGCGGGCGAACTGATGGCACCAGCAAGTCCGGATGTTCCGCGCGCTGTTCAGCTGACCGGCGGGGCTAACGCTGCACTAGCCGCGGCTCTGTTCGCCACCCCTGTGGGATGGGCTTGTCGCACGGCGGC
>JBBSVL010000018.1:0-17137 GCA_038233595.1 Propionibacteriales bacterium
CAGTGGCTCGCCGTACCACCACTCCACGAGTGACCGGCTGATCGAGATGCCGCCGGGCAGGACCAGGGTCCCTGCCTCCGCCTCGGCCCTCATCTCGGCGCGGGTGAACCAGCGGGCATCCTCGATCTCCTGCCCGTCCACATGTACGTCGGTGGTGTCGGCGTGGGCGACGAAACCGATCATCAGGCTGGCCGGCAGTGGCCACGGCTGGCTGCCGAAGTACTCCACCGCGCCCACCCGGACACCGGTCTCCTCGAGGACCTCGCGGCGCACCGCCTGCTCCATCGACTCCCCCGGCTCGACGAAACCGGCCAGCGTCGAGTAGCGGCCCTCGGGCCACGCCGGGCTCCGGCCCAGCAACGCCCGGTCGTCGGGAGCCTCGCCGTCGACGACCACCATGATCACGGCCGGGTCGGTGCGGGGGAACTGGGACCTCCCGCAGGACTCGCACACCAGCTGATGCCCGGTGTGCGTGAGCTCCAGCTCACCACCGCAGCGGGGGCAGAAACTCGTGACCCGGAGCCACTCGGCGATCCCGACGGCGTGCACCACGAGCTCGGCGTCCGCCGGGTCCAGCAGCGGGAGTGCCCCGCGCAGCGCCGTCCAGCTCTCGTCGTCCCCGAGTGCGGCATCGGCCATCACGGCGAAGTGCACGAAACCCTCACGCTCGCCGAGCAGGATCCCGGTGCCTTCGGGGGCAGCGTCCGGCGTTACCCACGGAACCCGGCCGTCCACGAGCTGGAACCGGGAGCCGGCCAGCACCAGCACCCGGGTGGCCGGATCGGCTCCGGCGCGGGCCAGCCAGGCGTCATCGACGCGGCGGTCGGCAATGCGGTCGTGCGGATGGCGGGACAGGGCGATGTCGGTCGAGGGAAGGTGGGACGAGGGCACCGGACAAGCAGTACCACGCGGTCGCTGTGAGAGGGTTCAACACTGTGTGGAAAGCGTTGACGACCCCCGCCTGGTTGGCCCGGATCGTCGGTCTGGTCGGCGTGATGACCGTCGCCAGCGCGATCTTGCCGCCCTTCCGCAACCGGCTGCACCTGGTCCGCGACTTGCTCCCCGCGGTCTTTCCTGCGGCTGCCACCACCGGCGCGGCGGCTCTCGGCATCCTGCTCATCCTGCTCTCACGCGGCCTGCGCCGGGCCAAGCACCGGGCCTGGGTGATGAGCGTCGTACTGACCGCGGTCACCGTCCTGCTGCACCTGGTCAAGGGTTTCGACGTCGAGGAGGCGGTGATCTCCACCGCCCTGCTGGTGCTGCTGGTCCTCGGCCGGCGCGCGTTCACCGCCCGGGCGGACCCTCGCTCGCCACGCCGCGTGCTCGCCGTGATCGTCTTCGGCCCGGTGATCGCGACGGTCCTCGGCTGGGCCTGGCTGGCTGTCGACGGCGACGGCCAGGTGACTGGCACGACGACCTGGGACCGGGTCAGACAGGCGTTCCTCGGGCTGGGCGGCATCAACGGACCGGTCCAGTTCGTCAACGAGCGGACCTACGACCGCGCCGCGATCGCGCTCGTCGTGCTCGGGGCGAGCGTGCTGGTCCCGCTGATCTTCGTGGCCCTCCAGCCCGCGGGCGGCCCACATCCGCTGGACCAAGACGAGCATGACAAGGTGCGCGCGCTCCTGGACCGCTGGGGATCCGTCGACTCGCTCTCCTACTTCGCGCTGCGCGGGGACCGATCGGTGCTGTTCTCCCGCAGCGGCAAGGCCGCCGTGTCCTACCGCGTCGTGGGCACCGTCTCGCTCGCCGCGGGCGACCCGCTCGGCGACCCCGAGGCCTGGCCCGGGGCGATCGAGGCCTGGTTGGAGGAGGCCGCGGCTTTTGGCTGGGTGCCGGCCGTTCTCGGGGTCAGTGACCAGGGCGCCAGGAGCTACCACCGCGCCGGCCTCGACGCGCTCGAGCTCGGTGACGAGGCAATCGTCGACATCGACGAGTGGTCGCTGGAGGGGCGCAGCATGCGCGTCGTACGCCAGGCGGTGTCGCGGTGCACCCGGGCCGGCTACACGGTGAGCTTCCACCGCTCCGAGGAGCTGGGCGACGACACCTGGCACGAGCTGCGCGCGCTGGCCGACGACTGGCGTGACGGGCCGGTCGAGCGTGGATTCAGCATGGCCCTTGGACGCTTCGGCGACCCGCGTGACAACCGCTCGATGGTGGTGCTGGCCCGGGACGGCGAAGGTGCGGTCAAAGGCATCTTGAACTTCGCTCCCTGGGGCACCGAGGGGTTGTCGCTGGACCTGATGCGCCGGGACCGGGAGACCGAGAACGGCCTGATCGAACACATGGTGGTGGCCCTGATCGACGGTTGCCCGGAGCTGGGGATCCGCCGGATCTCGCTCAACTTCGCGGTCTTCCGCAGCGTCTTCGCACGCGGTGAGCGGCTCGGTGCGGGTCCGGTCCAGCGGGCTACCCACAGCGTTCTGCTCTGGGCGTCACGCTTCTGGCAGATCGAGTCGCTCTACCGAGCCAACGCGAAGTACCACCCCGAGTGGGTGCCTCGTTACCTGTGCTTCCGCAGCTCGGGCGACCTCGCGCGGGTCGGGGTGGCCGCGCTCCGCGCCGAGGCGTTCATCGTCGCCCCGCAGTGGGTGAAGAAGCTGATGCGCGACTAGCCTCTGCGCCGTGAGCACTCATATCGGCGCCGAGTCCGGCGCGATCGCCCCCACCGTCTTGATGCCCGGCGACCCGCTTCGCGCGAAATGGATCGCCGATACGTTCCTCGACGACGCCGTCTGCTACTCCGAGGTCCGTGGGATGTACGGCTTCACCGGCACCTGGCAGGGCCGGCAGGTCTCGGTGCAGGGCTCCGGGATGGGGCAGCCGTCCTTCTCGATCTACGCCAACGAGCTGTTTCGTGAGTACGACGCGCAGACCGTTGTCCGGGTCGGCTCCTGCGGAGCGTTGAGCGAGAAGCTGGCCCTGCGCGACCTCGTGATCGCGTCCGGCGCCTGCACCGACTCCTCGATGAACCGGCTGCGCTTCCACGGCCTGGACTATGCGCCGGTCGGTGACTTCGGCCTGGTCGCCCGGGCCTACCAGGCGGCTCAGGCGCGGACCGAGGTGACTGCTCACGTGGGACTGGTCTTCTCCAGCGACTCGTTCTACAGCCCACGGCCCGAGCTGATGCAGCCGATGGTCGAGCACGGGGTGCTCGCAGTCGAGATGGAGGCGAGTGCGCTCTACACCCTGGCCGCGCAGTACGGTCGCCGGGCGCTTGCCATCTGCACCGTCTCGGACCACCTCGTCACCGGCGAGGAGACCAGCAGCCAGGAACGCGAGCAGACCTTCGCGGCGATGGTCGACGTCGCACTGGCGGCCGCGATCAGGCCCTGAGCAGGGCCTCCAGGGCGGCCCGGTCGGGCAGCTCTGCGACGTCGTACGACGTGGTGGTGCCGGTGCGCACGTAGTGGAACGCGACCCGGACCTGCGCCGGCTCGACGCCCATCAGCTCGGCCCAGGCAACCCGGTAGATGGCCAGCTGGAGCGGGTCGGCGTCCTGGTGCCGGTTCGTCTTCCAGTCGACGAGCAGGTAGTCGTCCCCTTCCTGGTAGACGGCGTCGATCCGGCCCCGCACCACCTGGCCGGCCAGCACCAGCGCGAACGGTGGCTCGACCGCGACCGGCACCCGGTCACCGAAAGGACCTGCTTCGAAGGTCGCGATCAGCTCCTTGAGCTGGTCCTCGTCGTCGATGCCGACGTCACCACGCCCGGGCAGCTCGTCGGGGTCGATCATCTGCTGCTGGCCGAAGCGGCTCTCCACCCAGGCGTGGAACCTGGTGCCGAAGCGGGCCGAGGCCGACGGCTGTCGGGGCATCGGCCGGGCCAGGTCGCGGGCGAACCCGTCAGCGTCGTCGCGGAGCCGGGCCAAGGAGGTCGCCGAGAGGCTGCCTGGCAGCGGCACCCGGACCACGTCACCTGTCTCGGCGGCCGCCTCGGTGAGGAGCTGGTCGATCGTGGCGTCCCAGGCTGCGATCTCCTCCAGGACCAGGACGTCCTCGATCGTCTCGTCGGCAGCCTGTGCCGACTCGGCGGCGCGGACCAGCTCTGCTGCCTGCCAACGCCGCTCCACCTCAGCCGTGTGGTGGGACATCGGGAACGCCCGCTCGGCACCGGTGACGGAGTAGGGGCTCACGGACCCCTTCGGCGGCTTGTCTGCCCAGACGTCCGGGAGGGCACCCCAGCCCGCCATCGCCTCGCGGGTGCGCACCAGGTAGGCGGACGGGCCGTAGCCGGTCTTGCCACCGGGCTTCCACTGCCAGCTGGAGACGCAGAGCAGGTGGCGCGCCCGGGTCCAGGCGACGTAGCCGAGCCGCAGCTCCTCCGTGGCATCGTGCTTCTTGGACGCCACCGCGTAGGCCCGGATGTCCTCGGCCCGGTGGCCGCCCAGCTGCGGCAGGTCGTGGGCGTCGCCGCGGAGCTCGGCCGGCATCACCGAGGAGATGGTCGTCCATCGGGACCGGCCCCGGTTGGTGGGAAACTTGGTGTCGGTGACGCCGACCAGGAAGACCGCGTCCCACTCGAGTCCCTTGGCGCGGTGGACCGTGAGCAGCTTGACCGAGTCGGCCTCGGACGGGGTGGCCACGTCGAGCCCCGCCCCGAACTCGTCCTCCGCACCGAGCCAGGCCAGCAGCGCGGTCAGCGTCACGGGCCCGTCGATAGCCTGGAACTCCGCGACCGCCTGCACGAACAGATCCAGGTTGTCGCGTCGGGCGGCAGCCGCCGGGCTGACCGACGAGGCGAGCTCGACGTCGATGCCGGTGGTGTCGATGATCCGGCGCACCAGGTCCAGGATCGGCTCCCCGATCGCGGCCCGCAGCCGGCGCAGCTCGGCGGAGAGCAGTGCGAAGCGTTCCTTCGCCTCCGCCGAGTAGGGCAGGTCACCCGGCTGGTCGACCGCATCGCCCAGCGCGGCGAGCTCGGTCGGGTCGGAGCCCTCGACGGCGGCAGCGAGCTCGGCCCGGACGTCCGGGAAGTCGCGGCTGCGCCCACGCGGGCCGGCCAGGTCGCGGGCCCGCCCGCCGAGCACGGCAAGGTCACGCATGCCGATCGCCCAGCGGGGACCGCTGAGCAGGGTGAGCATCGCGGCGTTGTCGGTGACGTCCTGGATCAGGGCCAGGGTGGCCACCACCTCGGCCACCTCGGGCAGCCGGAGCAGTCCCTTGAGACCGACGATCTCGACCGGCACCTCGCGAGCCGTGAGCGCGTCGAAGACCGCTGCCGCGTGGGTGTTGTCGCGGGTCAGCACGCCGATCTCCTGCCACGCGACGCCGTCGGCGTGGCAGCCCGCGACCTGGTCGGCGAGGGCGTCGAGCTCGAGGTCCCAGGTCTCGTGCACGGCCGCCCGCACCTCACCGTCGTGTGCCTCGGGCCTCGGCTCGAGCGGGAGCAGGTCCGGGCGCTGGTCGTAGAGCGGCCGGGCGAGGTGGTTGGCGGTGGCCAGGATCCGGGCGTCGGAGCGGCGGTTGACGGTCAACGGGTACGTCGACGGCGAGCCGGCGGCCGCAGGAAAGGAGCGACCAAACTCGAGGATGTTGGACACCGAGGCGCCCCGCCAGCCGTAGATCGCCTGGTTGGGGTCGCCGACCGCCATCACCGGATGACCGAGCCCGGAGGCCGGGTCGTCGCCGGAGAACAGCCGGCTCAGCATGATCGCCTGGGCGACAGAGGTGTCTTGATACTCGTCGAGGAGCACCACCTTGAACTTGTCGCGCTCGAGGACACCCACGTCCGGTCGGTCGCGGGCCAGCGTCGCGGCCAGCGCGATCTGGTCGGAGAAGTCCATCAGGCCGAGGTCGCGCTTGAGCCCCCGGTAGGCCTCGACCAGGCCGAGCAGGTCCGCCCGGGCGTCGATCGCCCGGATCGCCTTCTCGTTGTCTTCGCGGTAGGACGAGCGCGACTCGTCCTGCATGGCGGCCACGAAGCGCTCGCGGTGCAGGCCGTCGACCCGTCGTACGTCGTCGGGGGCGACGAGGTGCTCGGTCAGCTCGGCATCGAGGGCCAGCAGGTAGCGCACCGCGTGGTCGGGCGACTCGGTGAGGTGCCGGACGGGTTGCCGGTAGCGCTGGATGGCTCGCGCCGCGAGCTGGTAGCGGGACGCGTCCGCGATCAGCCGGGTGTCCGGCTCATGGCCGATGCGCAGGCCGTGCTCGGTGAGCAGGCCGGCCGCGTAGGAGTGGTAGGTCGCTACGGTCGGCTCCTCGACCTCGTCCGCCTCCTGCTCGCGCCCCGGCAGCAGCCCGGCCGCACGCAGGGCGCCACGGATGCCCGCGTCGAGCTGGGCGGTCGCCTTCGTGGTGAAGGTCAGGCCCAGCACCTCGGCCGGCGCCACCTGCCCCGTGGCGACCAGCCAGACCACCCGGGCGGCCATCACGGTGGTCTTGCCCGAACCTGCACCGGCGATCACGACCACGGGCGCGAGGGGGGCGGTGACCGCGGCGAACTGCTGCTCGCTGAACGTGAAGTCGGTGCCCATCAGTTCGCGAAGCTGCTCGGGGGACTCGATCCGCAGACCCGTCACGAGAGCACCGAACCTGCGGCGTGGGCCGGGCAGATCGGCACGAACTCGCACCGGGAGCACAGCTGCTGCTCCGGCCTGGCCACCAGCGCCTCATCGAGTACGGCGCCGACGATCTGCATCAGCTGGTGTTGCACGGTCCTCACGCCGTCCACCTCGGGCTGCGGTGGCTGCGCCTGCACCTTGGGAAGCTCACCGCCGATGCGCAGGTGCACCAGCTCGGCACCGCCTGACTCGGCGGGCCGGGCGAGCTTCGCATCGGCCGCGCCGTTGTCGACGGCCAGCTGGTAGAGCCCGAGCTGGGGGTTCTGGGCGACGCTCTTGTCGGTCGGGGGGTACTTGCCGGTCTTCAGGTCGACGACCCACACCCTCCCGTCGGCGTCGACCTCCAGCCGGTCGGCGTAGCCGTGCAGCCGCACCACCTGCCCGTCCGGGAGGGTCACGTCGGCGTCGACGGGGACCTCGGTGCCGAGCAGGTCGCGGGACTCGGCGTCCTGCCAGCGCACGAAGCGCTGGATCGCGGCCTCGACCGCCTCCCGCTCTCGTCCTCGGGACCACGGCGTACGGAAGTCCATCTGGTCCCACACCTCGTCGACGAGGCCCATCAGGTCGTCGTCGGTCGCGAGGTCACCGGTCGCGAGCCGGTCGGCGATGGCGTGCACGACGGTCCCGAAGCCCTGGCTTGACGTGCTCACCCGTTCGCCGCCCGCCTCGCGCTCGAGGAACCACTTGGCGGGGCACTCCAGCAGCGACTGGAGCATGCTCGCGGACACGACCACCGGCTTGTCGGGGTCGCGGAGCGGCCGATCGGACTGGCTGACCCGACGCATCCCCCACCAGGTCGCTGGGTCGGCCTGTGGCGCGACGGGCCGGCCTCCGACGTCGGTGGCCATCAGCCGCGCGAGCCGGGCCGCCGCGGCCCTCCGCAGGTCGTCGGGGCGGGCTGGGTCAGCCGCGGTGCGGCGGAGCTCGGCAACCAGGCCAGGCATGGAGAGGGGGCGGTGCGGGCGACCGATCCGGTGCAGCGGGTCGCGGCCGAGCTCGCGCAGGAAGCGTGACGGCTGCTCGCCCTCGTCGTCGGGCGACCTCACCGCGGTCACCACCAGCCTCTCGCGGGCGCGGGTGCAGGCGACGTAGAAGACCCGGCGCTCCTCGGCGAGCATCGCCCGGGTGGTCATCGGGGGCAGCAGCTCGTCGCGCGAGAGCCGGTCGGCCTGCAGCAGCGAGCCACGGCGGCGAAGATCGGGCCAGCCGCCGTCCTGCACGTGGGCGACCACGACCAGCCGCCACTCCAGGCCCTTGGCGCGGTGGGCGGTCAGCAGTCGGACCGACTCACCGCGGACCCCACGGTCGGCGAGGGTGTCGGCCGGGATCTCCTGGGCGACCAGGGTGTCGAGGAACGCCTGGACGCTGGTGTGTCCGCGCTTCTCCTCCGTCTTCGCCGCCGCCTCGAAGAGGGCGCACAGGGCGTCGAGGTCGCGGTGCGCGAACCGCGCCGCGTGCCCGCCCTGGCGAGTCGCGGCCCGGAGCCGCTTGCCCCAGTCGGTGCCGGCCCAGAGCGACCAGAGGACCTCCTCGGCGGTGCCGCCCGCGGCGAGCAGGTCGCGGGCCCGGGCGATCAGCTGGGCGAGCTTGCGGGCACGCGCGGCGAAGTCGCCGCGAACGCCGTCCAGGATCTGCGGGTCGAGGACCGAGCGGCGCAGGAGCTCCCGCGAGGAGGCGGGCCGTTCGCCAGCCTCCTCGGCGCGGACCTTCTCGTGGGTGCGCAGCGCACGGGCCAGGCCGCGGACGTCGGTCGCGTCGAGGCCGCCGAGCGGGGACGTGAGCAGCTCGTCGACCCGGTCGGCGGCCACGAACCGTGGGTCGGTCGGCTCCTCGACGTCTGCGTCGGTCACCACGCGCAGGGCTGCGAGAAGTGGCATCGCGGCCGGCTCCCGCACCAACGGCGTCTCGTCGGCCGCCACCTCGACCGGGACGCCCGCCGACGTCAGGGAGCGCCGCAGGGCGGGGATCGACGTACGGCCCGAACGGACCAGCACCGCCATCTCGGACCAGCCGACGCCGTCCTCGAGGTGCGCGCGTCGCAGCAGGTCGGCCAGGTGCTCGCTCTCGGCGCGGGCGGTGTCGAAGGTCAGCACCTCGACCCGGCCATGGCCGACGTCGTCGGACGCAGCGGCCGTCGGCGAACGGAACGCCGCCCAGTCGGACGCCGTGATCGCCCCGCTGACGCCGATCGAGGCCGCGATGGACTGGGACGCGCGCAGCAGCCGCGAACCGAACCGGCGGGTGGTGGTCAGCGCCACGACCGGGCCCGGCTCGCCGGATGCGCGCGGAAAGGCAGTCGGGAAGTCCAGGATGCCGCGCACGTCGGCGCCCCGGAAGCCGTAGATCGACTGGTCAGGGTCTCCCACGGCAACCAGGTCGCGGCCATCGCCGGCCAGCGCCCGGAGCAGCTCGACCTGGCTGGGGTCGGTGTCCTGGTACTCATCGACGAAGACGTGCCGGAACTGCGCGCGGAGCTCGACGCGGTGGCGGTCCGCCTCGATCACCGCGCGGCTGATCAGGTCGGGGTAGTCGATCGCGCTCTCCGCGTCGAGGACGTCGAGGTACTGCTCGAGGAAGCGCCCGGCGGCGACGTACTCGAGGTGGCCGGAGGACGCGCCGAGAGCCACCAGGTCCGCAGGCGACAGCCCCCGCTCGCGGGCCCGGGAGAGCACTGACTGCACCTCGCGAGCGAACCCCCGGGTGCCGACTGCCGCCCTGAGCGCGTCGGGCCAACCGGGAGCCTCGGGCGCCCGGAGCAGCTCCTGGAGGATCACGTCCTGCTCCGGCGCGGAGAGCAGCCGCAAGGGCGCGGCGTAGAGCTCGGCCGGGGCGTAGCGGCGGACCAGCGCGTAGGCGAACGAGTGGAACGTCGAGCTCATCGAGGTCGACAAGGTGCGGCCCAGCCGGGCGGTCACCCGGTCGCGGAGCGCCTCGGCGGCCTTGCGGCTGAACGTCAGGGCCAGCACCGACGAAGGGTCCGCGTCACGGCGCTCGATCCGGTCGACGATCGCCTCGACCAGGGTCGTGGTCTTGCCGGTGCCAGGCCCTGCCAGCACGAGCAGCGGGCCGGCCTCGTGGTCGACGACCTGCTGCTGCTGCTCGTCGAGGTCGGGTGGCTCGACTCGGCGCACGCCGGGCATGACCAGCTGGTAGGTCGGCCCTCGGGTCGCTGTTGCGCTCACCGGGCCACCCAAGCACGACTGACCGACATAAGCGGGCCGGCTGCGTTGGCAACCCGTGCCGTAGGGGGCGGACGCGGCCGCGGATAGCGTCGGACCATGACTTCTTCCGGGACAACCGAAGGCCCGCTCGCTGACGTCCTCGTCGTCGACCTGACCCGCGCCCTGGCCGGCCCGCACGCCGCGATGATGCTCGGCGACCTCGGCGCCCGGGTGATCAAGGTGGAGAGCCCGACCGGTGACGACACCCGCTCCTGGGGGCCGCCGTTCGTGGGGCCCGACGACGCTCGTGAGTCGACGTACTTCCTCTCGACGAACCGCAACAAGGAGTCGCTCACCCTCGACCTCAAGTCGGCCGACGGCCAGGACCTGCTGACGCAGCTGGTGCAGCGGGCCGACGTGCTGATGGAGAACTTCCGGGTCGGCGTGCTGGACCGCCTCGGCTTCCCCGTCGAGCGGCTGCACGAGCTGAACCCGCGTCTGGTGGTCCTCTCGATCACCGGGTTCGGTCACGACGGCCCGGAGGCGACCCGGTCCGGCTACGACCAGATCGCGCAGGGAGAGGGTGGCCTGATGTCGATCACCGGCACCGAGCAGCCGACCAAGGTGGGGGTCCCGATCGCGGACCTGCTGGCCGGGATGAACGGTGCGTACGGCGTCGTGGCCGCACTGCACGAACGCAACCGCACCGGAGTCGGGCGCGTCGTACGCACCTCGCTGCTGGCCGGGATGGTCGGCGTGCACGCCTTCCAGGGCACCCGGTGGACCGTCGCCGGCGAGGTGCCCGGGCTGGCCGGTGACCACCACCCCTCGATCGCGCCGTACGGGATGTTCGCGACCGGCTCCGCGCCGATCCAGATCTCGTGCGGCTCCGAGGGGCTGTGGCGCGCTTTGGTCATGGCCTTCGGGCTGGACGCCGACGACCCGCGCTTCGCGACCAACCCCGACCGGGTCGCACACCGTGACGAGCTGGTCGCGGTGATCGAGGGGCTGTTCGCCGACCAGCCGGCCGAGCGGGTGCTGGAGCGGCTCTCGGACGCCGGCGTACCCGCGGGCAAGGTGCGCACGCTCGACGACGTCTACGCCTGGGACCAGACCCTCTCCCAGGGTCTGCTGCTCGACGTCTCGCACCCGACCCTGGGAGACGTGCAGCTGCCCGGCTCACCGCTCCGTTTCGACGACAACGCGCACAGCGGGGGCCGCTCGACCCATGTCGCTCCCCCGACCCTGGGCCAGCACAACGAGTCGATCCGTGAGTGGTTGGCCGGTGACGGCGACTAGAACGTGTTGGGAAGGCCTGGGCCGTCGTGCAGCAGACCAGTTCCACGTTCTGGGGAGCGGCTGGCAGTCTAGACGACATGACGATTCCCACGAGTTCCTTCGCCCATGTGCGACTCACGGTCACCGACATCAACCGCTCGCGCGCCTTCTACGACGACGTGTTCGGTCTGCCGGTCGCCTTCGAGATGCCCGCCGATGCGGACGCGGAGACCAGGGAGCAGCTGGCGTTCCTGTTCGGCGGGGTGATCTACCAGCTCGGCGACTCGCTGCTGGGGCTCCGCCCGGTGTCGGACGACCGCTTCGACGAGGGCCGCACCGGCCTGGACCACGTCAGCTTCGCCGTCGCCGCACGGTCCGACCTGGACGACTCGGTAGCGGTGCTGGACAGGCTGGGTGTCCAGCACGAGGGCGTCAAGGACATCGGCGCGGGCTACATCCTGGAGTTCCGTGACCCGGACAACGTGGCCCTGGAGCTGTTCGCGCCGAAGGCCTGATGTGGCGGGGGGAGGGCGATTTCCCACGGTCTGAATGTTTTTCGACGCTCCCCCACGTGAATTCATGACGGGAAGCGTGTAGTCGGTGCGGGATGTCCCGTGAGCGCCCGAAATTTCCCTTCAGACCGTGGGAACTGTACGACGGGCGCCAGTCCCACGCCCCACAACCGACCCTCAGCCGAGGTCGACGATCGCGGCCACCGGGCCACCACCATCCGGGCCCTGGTGGGCAGCCGACACGGACACGAACACGGCGGGGTCGCCGGTGACCGCAGCCGTCACGCCGCCCACGGCGGCCTTGATCTGCCGGTGCCAGTGCACGTCGGAGTCGTCCAGCATCGCGTTGCGGCGACCGCGGACCTGGCCGTCCTGGGAGACCTCGCACTTGAGGAACACGTTGACCAGCCTGCCGTCGAGGTCGGCGGTGCGCGGCCGTTCGGGCAGGTCCAGCCCGGCGGAGCGGATCGCCTCCCAGATGCCGTCAGCGTCCAGGGCGTCCTTCATCACCGAGTGGCCGACCTTGTAGCGGCCACCGACGCCGGTGGCGTTGCCGACCACGACCACCTGGGCCTGGTCCAGCTCCACACCGGACGAGCAGGAGGCGACCGCGGAGAACAGCGACCGGTCGTGCATCACGTCTGCATCGGTCGGCATCTCGATCTCGCCGAGGGCGACTGCGACACCAAGCGCCGTACACCCGTTGGAGAGGTCCATCGACTCGTGGGTGTGCTCGGTCCACACCGTCTTGCCGCGGGACTTGGCGTCGCGGATGGTGTGGACGGTGAGCAGCGGGGTCTTGGTCTGCACGTAGTGGACGTCGGCGACGTCGGTGATCCCGGCCTTCTCCATCGCCACCTTGACCGCGTCCGCGACCTTGGTGACCATCGCCACCCGGCCGATGTCCTCGGGCAGCAGCCGCTCACTCATGGCGTAGCCGACGGTCAGCCGCGGTTCGTCGGACGGCTCGGCATCTGTGGTGGCGAAGATCGTGGCGTGCGGGCTGATCACGCCGTCGGTGCCTCCGGACCACACGATCGGGATCTGGCTGACCTGGTCGGCCGGGGCGCCCTTCTCGATCAGGACCTCGCGGAAGGCCCGGTCGGAGATGATCCGGGTGTAGTCGTTGACTCCACCGTTGCCCTCGGTCTTGCCGATGATCGCGACCACCCGGTCGGCGGCCATCACACCGTCGTCGATCAGCCTGGCCAGCTCGCTGGCGTCGGCTACGGAGTGGATCGGGACCTTGCGTACCTCGATGGCGCTGGGCATCAGACGAATCCTTTCGACGGGGTCACTCGGTTGGGGTCAGTCGGGGACGACGACGGTGCCTGGCCCGGAGTCGGCGGAGCCTCGGACCGCGTCGACGATGGTGTCCAGGGTGGTGATCACGGCCCGCTGGCCGCCGTTCTCGACGAAGCGGCACACGGCGTCGACCTTCGGTCCCATCGAGCCGCTGGCGAAGTGTCCCTCGGCGGCGTAGGCCCGCAGCTGCGACACGGTCACCCGGCCCACGGGCCGGGCCTGCGGGGTGCCGTAGTGGAGCACGGCGTTGGGCACGTCGGTGGCGATGACGAGTACGTCGACCTCGATGGTGCGGGCCAGCAGCGCGGCACCGAGGTCCTTGTCGATCACGGCCTCGACGCCACTGAGCGACCCGTCGTCGGAGCGGACCACGGGAATGCCGCCGCCGCCGTTGGCAACGACGACGAACCCCGCGTCGATGAGAGCCGCGACCGCCTGCGCGTCGATGATCTCCAGAGGCTCCGGCGAGGCGACCACGCGGCGCCAGCCCTTCTCGCCGCGGTCCTCCCAGGTCTCACCGTGCTCGACCAGCAGCGCGGCCTCGTCGGCCCGGAGATAACGGCCGATCGGCTTGGTCGGCCTGCCGAAACTTGCCGACCCGGCGTCCACCAGGGTGCGGGTGACCACGGTCGCGCTGCGCCGGTCGACGTCGCGCTTGACCAGGGCAGCGTCGAGGGCGTCCATCAGTACGAACCCGAGGGTGGCCTGGGTCTGCGCGCCGCACCAGTCCAGCGGGACCGGGGGTACGACGGACGCCGAGATCTCGTTCTTCACCAGGAGGTTGCCGACCTGGGGCCCGTTGCCGTGGGTGATCACCACCTCGACGTCCTGCGCGACCAGATCGGCGACCGAGTCCATCGCCACCCGGGCGGCCTCGATCTGGTCCTCGGACCGGGCCCGGCCGTCGGTGTTCGTCATCGCGTTGCCACCGAGCGCGAGCAGGACCCTCATGATGACGAACCTAGAGACCCCAGCCCAACCGGGCACCAGCAAGATCGGCCAACGCAACGGCACCGGGCTGGCAACCCTTGCCCAACGACCCGGGCGTCAGGACCCCCAGGCGTTCAGGCCGAGCCGGACGGCCAGCAGCAGTCCGGCCACCCCGATCACCCACCGAAGAGCAGCCGCAGGCACCCGTCGTACGACGGCCGGACCGACCCACCCGCCCACCACGCAACCGGCCAGGAGCGGGGCCACCGCGGCCCACTCGACCGGAGCCCGGAAGGCGAACACGACTGCCGCGGTCGCGTTGGCCACCCCGAGCAGGACGTTCTTCAGCGCGTTGGAGACCGGGAGGGTCCGGTCGGTGCGGGAGAGCAGCAACGCCAGGATCATCACCCCGGCCGCGGCACCGAAGTACCCGCCGTACACGCAGGTCAGGAACAGCAGCACGGTCAGGCCGAAACCTGAGGTGGCACCGGTCATGCCTCGACGCAGCACCATCCGGCGCACCGCGGGCGAGGCCAGGAGCAGCCCGCTTGCGCCGGCGACCAGGAACGGCACCACCTTCTCGAACGTGTCCGGTGGCCCGGTCAGCAGCAGGACGGCACCCAGCGCGCCCCCGAGCACCCCCACCGGCAGCCAGCGCAGGACCACCGGCGCGAGCCCGGCCAGCTCGCGCCGGCTACCGCTGACCGCGCCGATCGTGCTGCCGATCAGGCCCACGGTGTTGGTGACGTTCGCGGTCACTGGAGGAAGTCCCACGAGCAGCAGCGCCGGGTAGGACACCAGCGAGGCGAGCCCCGCCGTGGAGCCGATCACTCCGGCGCCCACGCCGGCGAGGGCGAGCAGTCCGAGATCGCCGACGTCCACGTCGGGTCACCCTACGGACCCCTCGCTCAGCGGCCGGCGTCCTCCAGCTGCAGAGCTCGTGCGGCCTCGACCCGTTGGGCCTCGATGCGTTGGGTGTGCCGGGCCAGCGCCTCGCCCTCGATGTCGAGGTTCGGGAGCGCGCGGTCCAGCCACTTCGGCAGCCACCACATCCGCTCGCCGAGCAGCGCCATGAAGGCCGGCACCAACGTCATCCGCACGAGGAACGCGTCCGCCGCGATGCCGAAGGCCAGCCCGAAGCCGATCGACTTCACGATCGCGTCGTCACCGAGCGCGAAGCCACCGAAGACACCGATCATGATCGCGGCTGCCGCGGTCACCACGCGGGCGCCGTACTGGAACCCGTGGACCACGGCCTCGCCGGCTGGGCGACCGTGGACGTACTCCTCCCGCATCCGCGAGACCAGGAAGACCTCGTAGTCCATGGACAGGCCGAACAGGATGCCGGTCAGCAGCAACGGCAGCAGGCTGAGCACCGGGGATGTCTGGTCGATGCCGATCAGCGAGCCGAGCCAGCCCCACTGGAACACCGCCACCGTCGCGCCGAGCGCCATCAGCACCGAGAGCAGGAAGCCGACCATCGCCTTGAGCGGCACGACCAGGGACCGGAACACGATGGTGAGCAGCAGGAACGCGAGCCCGACCACCACCAGCAGGTAGCGCGGGAACGCACTGGACAGTGCCTCGGAGACGTCCACCCCGAGCGCGGTCTGGCCAGTGACCAGGACCCGCGACCCGGTGGCCACCTCGACGCCCTTGACCTCCGACCGGATCCGGTCGACGAGGTGCTGCGTGGACACGTCGGAGGGACCGCCGGTCGGCACGACCGTGATCGTGGCCAGCTGTGCGCTCTGCAGCTGCTTGCGGTAAGCCGCCCGGGCCGTGGCGCCGGCGTTCGCCGCAACAGCGGGTACGACGGACGCGACATCGGTCTTGTCGGCCGAGATGGTCCGGGTGACCTTGGCGACCGCGCTCGCCGGATCGGGGACTCCCTTGGTGTCCACGACCACGAGCAGCGGGCCGTTGGTGCCGGCACCGAAGCCGGCGGCGATCAGGTCGAACGCCGCTCGCGGACCGGAGCCCGTCTTGGCGGTGCCGTCATCGGGCAGCGCGAGGTGCATGGAGGCGATCGGGGCCGCGACGATGGCGGCAACCAGGAGGCCGCCCACGAAGGTCGGGATCTTGTGGTGGGTGACGAAGTCCACCCAGCGGCGCCCGTTGGTCGCGCGCCCGGAGCCGTCCTCGGGGTCGCGGGCCTTGAGGAAGGGCAGCCTGCCCGAGACGATCCGGTGCCTGGTGATGCCGAAGAGCGCCGGCAGCAGGGTGAGCGCGATCAGCACGGCGACGAAGACGGTGCCCGCGGCAGCTATTCCCATCTGGGTCAGGAAGTTGATCCGGACCACGGACAGTCCCACCAGGGCGATGATCACAGTCAGGCCGGCGAAGACGACCGCCGAGCCCGCCGTACCGACGGCGCGACCGGCCGCCTCCTCCGGCTCCCGGCCGGTCCTCACCTCATGCCGGTAGCGGGACACGATGAACAGCGCGTAGTCGATCCCGACGGCCAGACCGAGCATGGTGGCCAGGATCGGGGCCGTCGACCCGAGGCTGAGGAAGCCCGTGGCGATGGAGATGCCCGAGACTCCGATCCCGACGCCGACCAGGGCAGTCAGCAGCGGCATCCCGGCGGCCAGCAGCGAGCCGAACGTGATCACCAGGACGAACAACGCGATGACCACCCCGAGCGCCTCGTTGCTGCCGGTGTCAGGTATCTGCTGGAGGGCGTCGCCGCCGATCTCGACGCGCAGGCCGGCGTGGCGGGCCCGGGCCGGCGCGCGTTCGAGCGTGCCGGTGTCGGTCTTGGTGAGCTCGTTGGCCTGCTTGGAGTAGGACACGGTCGCGAAACCGGTGCGGCCGTCCTTGGAGATCGTTCCGGACTGGAAGGGGCTGACCTTCGAGGCGACGTGCGGGGAGGCGATCTTGACCAGAGTCGCGTCGACCTCCGCCTTCTCCTTCTTCAGGGTCGAGCCGCTGGGTGCCTGGAAGACGATCCGGGCCGTGGCGCCGTCAGGTGTTGCCTGGGGTATCCGCTCCTTGATGAGCTCGAACGCCTTGACCGACTCGATGCCGGGCAGGGTGAACTGGTCAGACGTCTTGCCGGAGAGGGTGGCCGCGCCGCCACCGGCGACCACCAGCAGCACCAGCCAGCCGGCGAGGACGGTGAAGCGGTGGCGGAAGGACCAGCGGCCGAGTCGGTACAGGTACCAGGACATGGAACAGGCTCCTCGAAGGATTCGGGGGTGGCGCCGGGCGATGTCGCCCCGGGCGGGGATCAGGGCGTGGGATCAGGGCGTCGCGACGCCCAGCGCGGGTAGCAGCACCGCGTCGAGATAGTCGGTGATGTAGGCGTCGTCGACGGGCTCGTCGTCGACCAGGATGCGCAGCACGAACGGTGCCATCAGCACCAGGTTGGCGTGCGGCAGGGCCGG
>JBBSVL010000019.1:0-16830 GCA_038233595.1 Propionibacteriales bacterium
CCACCAGCCGCGTGGCCGCGGTCCCAGGCGACGCCGCCACTGGATCCCGGCGCTGGTGCTGCTGGTCGTTGCTGCACTCGTCGTCGGTGCCGGCGCCGTGGGGTACACCAAGCTCAAGTCCCACCTCGCCACCGCCCCCGACTACACCGGACCGGGCACCGGGAAGGTCGTCTTCGAGGTCAAGAAGGGCGACAGCGTCTCCGTGATCGGTACCGGGCTGCGCACCGACGGCGTGGTGAAGTCGGCGGCGGCGTTCATCGACGCTGCGCGGCAGGACAGCCGTGCCAGCTCGATCCAGGTGGGCTTCTACGAGCTGAAGAAGCAGATGAAGTCCGCCGACGCTCTTGCGGTGCTGGTGAACCCGAAGAACCAGGTCCAGTCCGCGGTCACCATCCCGGAGGGGTCGCGGGTCAAGAGCATCGTGGCGGCGATCGTCAAGCACAGCTCGATCAAGCGGAGCGCACTGCAGGCTGCGCTCAAGCGGCCGAAGAGCCTGGGTCTCCCGGCAGCAGCCAAGGGCAACCCCGAGGGCTACCTCTTCCCGGCGACCTACACGATCACGCCCGACCTCACCGCCCGTGACCTGCTGCGGGAGATGGTGGCCAAGACCCGCTCCGTCGGGCAGGCGCTCGGCATCGACGCGGGGGCCAGGAGGGTGGGGCTCACCCCCGAGCAGGTGCTGACCCTGGCCAGCATCCTCGAGTACGAAGCCAGCCGCACTCAGGACTACCCCAAGGTGGCCCAGGCGATCTACAACCGGTTGCACAAGGGGATGCCCCTGCAGTCCGACGCCACGGTCTCCTACGCCAGCTCCAGCAGCGGCACCCTCTACACGACCAACCAAGAGCGGGCGAGCAGCTCGCCGTACAACACCTACAAGCATCCCGGACTGCCACCCGGGCCGATCGGTTCGCCGGGCGAGGCCACCATCAAGGCGGCGCTGAACCCGTCACCCGGCAAGCAGCTGTACTGGGTGGTGGTCAACCTCAAGACCGGTGAGACCCGCTACGCCAACACCTACGCCCAGCACCTGAAGAACGTCGCGCTGTTCCACACGTACTGCCAGACCTCGTCCGCCTGCTGATGGCCGCGACGCGCTGCGCGGTGCTCGGGCAGCCGGTCGGGCACTCGCTGTCGCCCGTGCTGCACCGGGCGGCGTACGACGCGCTCGGTCTCGAGGGCTGGACCTATGCGGCCATCGAGGTCGACGAGGCGGGACTCGAGGGCTTGTTGGGCAGCCTCGACGACAGCTGGCGCGGCCTGTCACTCACCATGCCGCTGAAGCGGGCCGTGCTGCCGCTGCTGGACTCGCTCAGCGGGGTCGCCGAGGCGGCGGGAGCGGTCAACACGGTGCTCCTCGAGGACGGCCTGCTGGCCGGCGACAACACCGACGTGGGCGGGGTGATTGCCGCGATCAGGGAGCGGTACGACGGCCCCCTGGGCAGCGCTGTGGTCATCGGCGGGGGTGCGACGGCGTCCTCGGTGCTGCTGGCGCTGGCGTCGCTGGGGTGCGGGGACGTGACGATGCTGGTGCGCGACGCCGCTCGGGCCTCGGGGGCTGTTGCCGTGGCCGCGCGCGCCGGTGGCCCCCTGGTGAGCACCGAACCCCTGGCCGGCGGCCCCGTCGAGGCGGACATCGTGGTCTCGACGGTTCCCGCCGAGGCGCAGACGCCCCGGCTGGTGGACCGGCTGCGGGACGTCCCGGTCGTGTTCGAGGTGGTGTACGACGCGTGGCCGACTCCACTCGCCCGCTCCGTCGGGGCCGACCGGACCCTGGTCGGCGGGCTGGACCTGCTGGTGCACCAGGCGGCGCTGCAGGTGGGGCTGATGACCCGGTCGGTCGACGTACCGCTCCGGGCGATGCGGGCGGCCGGCGAACGGGCACTCGCTGCACGGTGCTGAGCCGCACGCCGAGCACCGTGGATGTCGTCTCGTCACGAGTCCGTTTCGTCTAGGGTCTGGGCATCATGGATGTCCTGCTCCCGGCGCTGGTCTGCGCGGTCCTGGGCGGGTCGGCGGGATGGTTCGTGCCGCAGCTGGTGCACCGGGTTCCCGAACCTCAGCTCGAGCCGCAGCTCCAAGCGAACGCGCCAGCCGACTCACAGCAGCTACCCGCTCCGCCGAAGGAGCTCTACGCCGACATCGCCCGCACACCCGGGTTCGCCGTCCGTGCTGCGGTCGTCTCGGCGGTGCTCGCCGGGGCGTTCGGCGCTGCGCTGGGCTGGAGCTGGCCGCTGCTGTACCTGGTGCCGTTCGTGCCGCTCGGGGTGGCGCTGTCGGTGATCGACTGGCGGACCAGACTGCTGCCCACGTGGCTGCTGGCGCCGACGTACCCGGTGCTGGTCACGCTGGTGCTGCTGTGCGCGGCGCTCACCCGGGACTGGCACGACCTGCGGCGCGCCGGGTTCGGCTGGCTGCTGATGGGGGGCTTCTACCTGCTCACCTGGCTGCTCAGCCCCCGGATGCTCGGGTACGGCGACGTCCGGCTGGCCGGCCTGCTCGGGATCGGGCTGGGGTTCCTCGGCTGGGGGCAGCTCTTGGTCGGCATGTACGCCGCGTTCCTGATCTTCGGGCTGCCGCCCCTCGTTCTGGCGCTGGTCCGTCGGAACCCCTCGGTCCTGAAGATGAAGATGCCGTTCGGCCCGGCCATGCTCGCCAGTGCCGCGATCGGCGTGGTCTTCGGCGCGGCCGTGGCCCGGTGGTACCTGAGCCTGTCGGGTATCCAGCGCTGACCGACGGCGGCATGGAACCAGGAGCCCACGGAACCAAGCCCCATGGAACACTGTGCGCCATGCTGCGCTGGCTCACCGCGGGCGAGTCCCACGGACCCTCCCTGACCGCGATCATCGAGGGGCTGCCCGCACACGTCGCGATCACCACCGCCGACATCGCGGATGCCCTGGCCCGGCGCCGGCTCGGGTACGGCCGCGGCGCCCGGATGAAGTTCGAGCAGGACCAGGTGACCCTGACCGGTGGTGTCCGGCACGGCGAGACCATGGGTGGTCCGGTCTCGATCATCGTCGGCAACACCGAGTGGCCGAAGTGGGAGCAGGTGATGTCCGCCGACCCGGTCGACCCCGTCGTACTCGAAGCACTGGCCCGCAACGCTGCCCTGACCCGGCCCCGGCCAGGGCACGCCGACCTGGTCGGGATGCAGAAGTACGACTTCGCCGAGGCCAGGCCGATCCTGGAGCGCGCCAGCGCACGTGAGACCGCCGCCCGCGTGGCGCTCGGTGCCGTGGCGAGCGCGTTCCTGGCCCAGGCCGTCGGCGGCCGGGTCCTCTCCCACGTGGTCAAGATCGGCACCGTCGAGGCGCCGTACGGGTCGGTGCCCACCCGCGAAGACGTGGCCCGGCTCGACGAGGACCCGGTCCGCTGCCTGGACCCGACCGCCGCGAAGGCGATGGTCGCCGAGATCGACCAGGCACACACCGACGGGGACACCCTCGGCGGCGTGGTCGAGGTCGTGGTCCACGGGCTGCCGCCCGGGCTGGGCTCGCACGTGCACTGGGACCGCCGGCTCGACGCCCGGCTGGCCGGCGCGCTGATGGGCATCCAGGCGATCAAGGGCGTCGAGGTCGGCGACGGGTTCGGGCTCGCAGCCACCCCCGGCTCGAAGGCCCACGACGAGATCGTCGCGACCGAGGCCGGCATCCGGCGTACGTCGGGCCGGTCAGGGGGCACCGAGGGTGGGATGAGCACGGGTGAGGTCCTGAGGGTGCGCGCCGCGATGAAGCCGATCTCGACGGTGCCGCGGGCGCTGCGGACCGTCGACGTCGCCACCGGCGAGGCGGCCGTCGCGCACCACCAGCGCTCAGACGTCTGCGCGGTCCCGGCGGCCGGGATCGTCGCGGAGGCGATGGTGGCGCTGGTGCTGGCCGAGGCGGTGCTGGAGAAGTTCGGCGGCGACTCGGTCGCGGAGACGCGGCGCAACGCCGAGAGCTACCTGGACACCCTGAGGTTCAGATGATCCACCCGACGACTCCACGCGTGGTGCTGGTCGGGACGATGGGCGCCGGCAAGACCACCGTCGGCCGGCTGCTCGCCGAGGCCTGGGGGGTCGGCTTCCGCGACACCGACCACGACGTCGAGGCGACGACCGGGCAGTCGGTCCAGGACATCTTCGTCTCCGAGGGTGAGGAGGCCTTCCGGGCGCTGGAGCGCGCAGCGCTGGTGTCTGCGCTGGCCACACACGACGGCGTGCTGGCGCTGGGCGGGGGAGCGGTGGTGCAGGACGGCGCGCGCGAGCTGCTGGCCGGGCACCGTGTGGTCTTCCTGCGGGTCGGCCTGGCCGACGCCGCGAAACGGGTCGGTCTCGGGGTCTCCCGTCCGATGCTGCTCGGCAACGTGCGGGGCCGGATGAAGCAGCTGATCGACCAGCGCGGCCCGGTCTACGAGTCGGTGGCCACCCACGTGGTCGACACCGACGGGCTCTCGGCCGACGAGGTGGCGCAAGCGGTCCGCAAGGTGGTTGAGTCATGACCCTGACCACGCTGCACGTCGCCGGCGACGCGCCGTACGACGTGATGATCGGCAACGGCATCCTCGGCGAGCTTCACCCGCTCGTCGGAGATGCAGCGCTGCGAGTGGCGGTGGTGCATGCGCAGGGGCTGGGCGCGGTCACCGAACGCGTGGTCGGCGCCCTCGACGGGTTCGACGTCCTCCGGCTCCCGCTGCCCGATGGTGAGGCGGCCAAGACCGCACAGGTGGCCGCCGAGTGCTGGGAGGCCCTCGGGGCAGCCGGGTTCACCCGCTCGGACGTCGTGGTCACCGTGGGTGGGGGCGCCACGACCGACCTGGGTGGCTTCGTTGCGGCGACCTGGCTGCGCGGCGTGCGCGTCGTGCATGTGCCGACCACCCTGCTGGGCGTGGTTGACGCGGCCGTGGGCGGCAAGACCGGGATGAACACCCGCGCGGGGAAGAACCTGGTCGGCTCCTTCCACGAACCCGCGGGGGTGCTCTGTGACCTCGACCTGCTGGCGTCGCTGCCGAGGGCCGAGCTGGCCAGCGGCCTCGGCGAGGTGGTCAAGTGCGGCTTCGTCGCCGATCCCGCGATCCTGAGCCTCGTGGAGGCCGCCCCGGAGGCTGCCGTCGACCCGGCCTCACCGGTGCTGCGCGAGCTGGTCGAACGCGCGGTGCAGGTGAAGATCGACGTGGTCACCGAAGACCTGCGCGAGCAGGGCGGCACGAACGGGCATCCGGGCCGCGAGGTGCTCAACTACGGGCACACCATGGCGCATGCCATCGAGAAGGCCACGGACTACCGGATCCGGCACGGCGAGGCGGTGTCGCTCGGCATGGTGTTCGTGGCGTCGCTCGCCAGGCTGGCGGGTCGGCTCGACGACGCGACCGCCGACCGACACGCCGCGACGCTGGCGCTGGTCGGGTTGCCCACGACCTGGCGCGGACCGCCCTTCGAGGAGCTGATGGCGACGATGCGGGTGGACAAGAAGTCGCGGGGGGACCTCATGCGGTTCGTGGTGCTCGACGGGCTGGCGAAGCCGGCCGTGCTCGCGGGGCCGGACGAGGCACTGCTCCGCGCGTCCTACGACGTGTTGGGTGGCAATGCGGACGGTGGAGCGCGATGAAGGTGCTGGTGCTCAACGGGCCGAACCTGGGCCGGCTCGGGCGGCGGCAGCCGGAGATCTACGGCTCCACTACCTACGAGGAGCTGGTGGCTCTCTGCGTCGGCTGGGGCCGCGACCTCGGCCTCGACGTGGAGGTGCGACAGACCAACCACGAGGGCGTGCTGCTGGACTGGCTCAACCGGGCCGCCGACGATGCCACCCCGGTGGTGCTCAACGCGGCAGCGTGGACGCACTACTCCTACGCCCTGCTCGACGCCTGCGCCCAGCTGGGTGCCCCGCTGGTCGAGGTGCACATCAGCAACCCGAAGGAACGTCCCGAGGAGTTCCGGCACCACTCCCTGGTCTCGGCGTACGCCGCCCACGAGGTCGTCGGGCAGGGCATCGACGGCTACCGACAGGCCCTCGCCCTCCTCCTCACCCACTGACGCCGAGACAGCGTTCCATAGCTGACATGTTGCGACGCCTCGGTGGATTGGGTGGCTCGGGGAAGGCGCCGTTAGACTCACCCGGGCTCGACCCACCTTCTCGAAAGACAGGCCCCCGCGCACATGGCATCCACGAACGACCTGAAGAACGGCATGGTGCTCAACCTCGACGGCCAGCTCTGGCAGGTCATCTGGTTCCAGCACCACAAGCCCGGCAAGGGCGGCGCGGTGGTGCGCACCAAGCTCAAGAGCATCAGCTCCGGCAAGACGGTGGACAAGACGCTGAACGCCGGGGTGAAGGTCGAGGTGGCCAACGTCGACAAGCGCACCATGCAGTACCTCTACAACGACGGTACGTCGTTCGTCTTCATGGACACCGGCAGCTACGAGCAGCTCGAGGTCTCCCCGGAGGTGGTCGGTGACGCCACGAACTTCCTGCTGGAGAACCAGGAGGCGGTCGTCGCGACCAACGAGGGACGGGTGCTCTACATCGAGCTGCCGGCCTCGGTCGAGCTCGAGGTCAGGTACACCGAGCCGGGCCTGCAGGGCGACCGTTCCACCGGCGGCACCAAGCCGGCCGAGCTGGAGACCGGGCACAAGATCGCGGTCCCGTTGTTCATCGTCACCGGCGAGAAGATCAAGGTGGACACCCGCGACTCCAGCTATCTCGGCCGCGTGAGTAGTTGAGCGCCCGTTCGAAGGCCCGCAAGCGCGCCCTGGACCTGCTTTTCGCCTCCGAGGTCCGCAACCGCTCGGCCGTCGAAGCCCTGGACGAGGCCCTCGGCGAGGCACTGGCCGAGCCTGGCGCCCGACAGGTCGCCGACTACACCAGCGAGCTGGTCCGTGGGGTCACCGAGCACCGATCGCGCATCGACGAGCTGCTCACGACGTACTCCCAGGGCTGGACCCTGGACCGGATGCCCTCCGTCGACCGCAACGTGCTGCGCCTGGGTGTCTTCGAGGTGCTGTACGTCGACGACGTACCCGACGCTGTTGCCGTCTCGGAGGCACTGCACCTGGTGCGTGACC
This sequence comes from Propionibacteriales bacterium, assembly GCA_038233595.1. Taxonomy (GTDB): domain Bacteria; phylum Actinomycetota; class Actinomycetes; order Propionibacteriales; family Nocardioidaceae; genus Marmoricola. The sequence continues at coordinate 7,043 of JBBSVL010000019.1, forward strand.
TGTCGACCGACGAGTCGCCCGGGTTCGTGAACGGCGTGCTGGGCAACATCGTCCGCGACAAGGCGTCGCTCTCGGCATAGGCCCCGAGCGAGGGTATGCGGGGTTCGGGCAAGATAGGTCGGTGACCGCTGTCGAAGACTCGCTCCTGCCCGTGCTTCCCTCGGGCTGGACCACGCGGGTGCCCGTGCTTGCCGACGTGCCCGCGCTGGTGCGCCTGCGCGGCGCCGACGCGCTGCCCTGGACCGGCTCCGACGCGGTTGACGAGGCCGGGGTCGAGTCAGAGGTGGCAGGCCCGGCGTCCTGGACCAGGCGCCAGGTGGTCGCGGTTGCGGCCGACGACGAACCGCGGGCCTGGATCACGGTCCACGACCGGGCCGCAGGCCGAGCCCTGGTCTGGGGGTACTTCGACCGCAGTGTCGAGGAGGTCGACCAGATCGCCGACGCCTTCTACGCGTGGGCCGAGGAGCAGGCGCTGGAGATGGCCAGGCTCCGCAGGATCACCGCCACCCGGCTGGACGAGAGCCCGTTCGGAGGCGACGAGCGTCAGCGACGTTGGCTGCTCCGTGCCGGGTACACCAAGCGACGCACCTGGATGCACATGACCCGCCCGGTCTCACCCGACGAGTCGGTGGCCCAGCCCCGGGAGGGGGTCGCCATCCGTCCCGTTGCCAAGCACGACAACGGAATGCCGGTCGCTGCAGACCTGCATCTGGTGCACCAGATGCTGGAGGAGTCCTTCGAGGACCACTTCAACTCCTACCGCGAGAGCTTCCCCGAGTTCGTGCAGCGTCTCCGCGAGGACCCCGGGCACCGCTGGGACCACTGGTGGCTCGCGTACGTCGACATCGATGGGGAGCAGCGACCAGCCGGTGCCCTGGTCTGCTCGGTGCTGAGCGAGAACGACGCCGGCAAGCAGGGCAGCTACGTGGAGTACATCGGCGTCAACCGCGACGCCCGGGGCCGCGGAGTGGCCAAGTCGCTGCTCGACATGGTGATCGCCGATGCCGCTCAACGCGGCCGCGACCGGGTCGGTCTGGAGGTGGACGACTCCTCGCCCACCAAGGCCGAACAGCTGTACCTTTCGTTGGGCTGGGTGACCGACTACGTCACCGACTCCTGGTTCAAGGACCTCGAGGTGCCCGGTTCACCGACCGAGGGAGACGCGCAGTGAGCAACGCGAAGGCTGCCGGGCGCAAGGCGGAGGACAGCGACCTGCTCGACCACGCCGTACGCGCGGGGCTGGTGGCGTACGGCGTCGTACACCTGCTGATCGCCTTCCTGGCTGTGCGGCTGGCGGTCGGCCACAGCAGCGGGTCCGCCAGCAGCAACGGGGCGCTGCACGAGCTGGCCCGCCAGCCGTTCGGCAAGGTGCTGGTCTGGGCGATCGCCGTCGGAATGCTCCTGCTGGTCGTCTGGCAGCTGATGGAGGCGGTGCTGGGGCACCGGGAGAAGGACGGCACCGACCTGGCTCTCAAGCGGGCACAGTCCGTTGCCAAGGCGGTGATCTACGGGGGACTGGGGGTGAGCGCGGTGAAGGTGGCAGCCGGCTCGGGCAGCTCCGGTGGCGGATCCCACTCGCTGAGCGCCAAGCTGCTCCACCTGCCTGGCGGGCCCTGGTTGGTCGGCCTGGTCGGGCTGGTGATCATCGCGGTAGGAGCCGGACTCGCCTGGAACGGCTGGAGCGAGAAGTTCGCCGAGCACCTCGACGTGGAGGGCAAGAGTGGCGAGAGCGGTCGGGCCTACCTGATGTTCGGCAAGGTGGGCTACATCGCCAAGGGGCTCTCCCTGGCGGTCGTGGGAGGACTGTTCGTCTACGCCGGGATCAGCCACGACCCGAAGAAGTCCGGCGGGCTGGACCAGGCGCTGCACAAGGTCCTGCAGCAGCCGTTCGGGGTGGTGCTGCTCGTGGCGATCGGCCTCGGGCTCGCCTGCTACGGCCTGTTCTGCTTCGCCCGGGCGCGGCACCTGTCCCGATGAATCACCCCACGAAAACACTCGCTGCGCTCCCGTTTCCGCGGGGACCCCGATGAACCATCCGTGAGCTCGGGGGCGCGCTTCGTCGGCCGGATCGCCGGGGTCGGCTCGACCGGTGGTGTGCGTGTGGTCGTCGGCACCTGGCACGAGTCACCGATGGGCAGCTTCGCCGACGTGATGCTGGCCGAGCCGGACGGCACCCGCGTGCTGCTTGCCCCGAGCCAGGAGGTCGCGGAGTTCGTCGGGTCGACGTACACCTTCGACCGGGTGGAGCTCGGTCCGGTCGAGGTGACGGCGGTCGACAACCACTGGCGGGTGCGCGCGCCCGGGCTGGGCCTCGGCTTCACCGTGGGACAACGCACCGTCCTGGGTCGGCTGCTCCGGCTGGTGCCGCACCGGGTTGCCACCGCGCCGGCCTGGGCACGGCTCACCGACCCGGTGGCGCGAACCGTGCTGCGCGGCGTACGCACCCGTGGCAGCGCGAGCAACGGCAGGTCGGAGTACTACGGCGCGACCGATCTGCACCGGATCGTCTCCCTCGAAGGCAGCTGGGCGGGAGTGCCGCTGGGTGGGCTGGCCGCCGTCGCACCTGATCCGGGATTCGGCTTCGGCTCGACGCCGCGACAACCTTCGGTGACCACGCTGGTCACCACGGTGACGTGGTGAGTGCTTGACTTCAGCCATGGAGACCAGGACGTGTGACGTGGTGGTGATCGGGCTCGGACCCGGCGGCGAGGCAACAGCGACGGCACTCGCCAAGGCGGGACTCTCGGTGGTCGGCATCGAGGAGCGGCTGGTCGGTGGTGAGTGCCCCTACTTCGGCTGCATCCCGAGCAAGATGATCATCCGTGCGGCCGACTCGCTGGCCGAGGGCCGTCGGATCGTTGAGCTCGCAGGGTCCGCGCAGGTGCATCCCGACTGGACCCCGGTGGCGACCCGGGTGCGTGACGAGGCCACCTCCGACTGGGACGACAAGGTGGCCGTCGACCGGCTCGAGGACGCCGGAGTGACATTCGTCCGCGGTCATGCCCGGCTGGTCGGCCCGAAGGTCGTCGAGGTCGACGGACAGCGCTTCGAGGCCGGCAAGGGTGTCGTGCTCAACCCGGGCACCTCGCCTTCGGCACCGCCGATCGAAGGGCTCGCAGACACGCCGTACTGGACCAACCGGGACATCCTGCGGATCGACTCGCTGCCCGCCTCGCTGGCCGTGATCGGGGGCGGACCCATCGGTGCCGAGCTGGCCCAGGCCATCGCGCGGTTCGGGGTGCGGGTCACCGTGCTGGAGGTGGCCGACCGGATCCTGGGTCCCGAGGAGCCCGAGTCCGGCGCCCTGCTCGCCGACGTCTTCGCCCGCGAAGGCATCCAGGTGCTGACCGGCGTCACCATCGAGTCCGTGTCGTACGACGAGGGACACTTCACTATCGATCTGGGCGACACGACCGTCACGGTGGACAAGCTGCTGGTCGCCGCCGGACGCCGGCCCAACCTCCCCGACATCGGGCTGGACACCGTCGGTCTGGACCCCGGCACGCACACGGTCGAGACCGATGAGCGGATGCGGGCCGCGGACGGTCTCTGGGCGATCGGCGACGTCACCGGCAAGGGCGCCTTCACCCACATGTCGATGTACCAGTCGGCCATCGCCGTCCGCGACATCCTCGGCCAGGACGGCCCGACCGCGCAGTACCACGCGGTGCCGCACGTGACCTTCACCGACCCCGAGGTCGGTTCCGTCGGGATGACCGAGCAGCAGGCGCGCGAGGCAGGTCTGAACGTGCGGGTCGGGAGCACCGACCTCGCCTCCTCCGCGCGTGGCTGGATCGCGAAGGCCGAGGGCCTGGTCAAGCTGGTCGAGGACGCCGACCGTGGCGTCCTCGTCGGCGCGACCGCGGTCGGCCCCAGTGGCGGCGAGATCCTCTCGATGCTCACCACCGCCGTCCACGCCGAGGTGCCGACCGAGACCCTGAAGTCGATGATCTACGCCTACCCGACGTTCCACCGGGCCGTCGAGGAGGCGCTGGGCGCACTGGCCTGAGTGGTCACAGCTGCAGCCTTCGTGCGTGCAGCGCGTCGTACGCCGGTCGGCAGGTCTCGGCCACGACGGCGTCGTGTGGCGAGAGGTCGACCTGTCGTGGGCGCCACGGCTCGAAGCCGGTCGAACGCTGCACCGCGTCGTACCAGTACGGCGCCCAGACGCCGTCGGAGTCGCGGGGACCGGCCGGCCAGTGCAGCATCCGGCCGGTGAACCCGATGTCGAGCCAGTCGCACAGCCAGCGCAGGTAGGCCTCGGGGCTGCGCAGGAAGTCTCCCGCGTCGATGACCGGGGGTGCGTCCGGGAGCGCGGCGAGCAGACGCTGCTGCTGGACCAGCCCGATGTCGGCGGGCTCGCAGGCTTCCCGCGAACGCACGTAGGAGGCGACAACCTCGGCGGGGTCGCGGATCAGCAGCACGTTGCGGAAGGCGCCGGCCCAGCCCAGGTCCTGGTCGTCCGCGAGGTGGTGGGTCATCTGCTTGGCGTAGTGCACCTCGGCGTCCATGTCGTGCGGGTCCGCCGACAGCGACCGGATCACCTCGTCGGGGTCGGTCGGCTGCGAGGCGACCGACTCGTCCCGACCGGGATGGTCGATGCCGGTGCGGGCCAGGTACGACGCGTAGAACGGCTCGTCGACCACGATGCAGTCGGGCCGGTTCTCCCAGGCCCGCATCATCGCCGTGGAGATGTTGCGCGGGCCCGACCACATCGCGACCCGGACCGTCACGGGCGGGCCCGTCCCGAGACGTCGGCGGCGACGTGGTGCTGGTAGAGACCCTGCAGGCGCTGCACGACGGGGCCGCGGGCGCCGGTGCCGATCGTGCGGCCGTCGACGGTGCGGACCGGCACCACACCCGCGAAGGTGCCGGTCACGAAGGCCTCGCTCGCGTTGTAGACGTCGGTCAGGCTGAACGTCGTCTCCCGGGCAGGGATCGCGTTGGCGGCGCAGACGCGCAAGATGTTGGAGCGGGTGATCCCGCCCAGACAGAACCGGCCGTCGGAGGTCCACACCTCGCCGGCCCTGGTGACGATGAAGAAGTGCGTGCTGTTGCAGGTGGCGACGAAACCCTGCGGGTCGAGCATCAGCGCCTCGTCGGCGCCGGCGGTGTAAGCCTGGATGCACGCCGTGATGTCGTTGAGCTTGCTGTGTGCGTTGAGCTTCGGGTCGAGGGTGTCCGGGTTGGCCCGCCGTACGTGCGTGGTGAAGAGCGTGATGCCGTCGGCGACGGTGGCGGGCATCGGAGCCTTGTGCTCGGCGATGATGACCACGGTCGCCTGGCCGATCGTGACCCGGGGGTCCTGGTACGGCGTGGACTTCACGCCGCGGGTGACCATCAGCCGGAGGTGCACGCCGTCGGTCATCTGGTTGGCGTCCAGGGTCTCGTAGATCGCGTCGGTCAGCTCCCCGCGGGTCTTCCCCAGGTCGAGCATCAGCGCCCGGGACCCCTCCTCGAGGCGGTCGAGGTGCATCTCCAGGAACGCCGGATGACCGCCGCTGACGCGCAGTCCCTCCCAGACTCCGTCGCCGAGAACGAAGCCCGAGTCGAACACCGAGACCACCGCCCGGTCGCGGGGGAGCAGGTCGCCGTTGACCCAGACCAGCACGTCGGCGTTGCGGGGGTCCTCGGCGTGGTCGTGGGTTCCGTGTGCCATAGACCGCAGACTAACTTCGCCGCCTGCTACGTGGTTGCCGTCGCGCCCTGCTAGTGTCGATGCTGATCGACATCCTTTAACGAGCCGTCCCGAGAGGCGGAGAAGGAGGTCCGGTGTTGGTGTCCCAGGCGAATGACCAGACCCATGACCAGCCCCCAGCCCAACCTCACGGTCCGACCGATCCGTCTGCTGACGGGGGTCGGACCGTTCTCGATTCCCAGGCCATCTCCCGGGCGCTGACGCGGATCGCCCACGAGATCCTCGAGCGCAACAAGGGCGCCGCTTCTTTGGTGCTGCTCGGGATTCCCTCACGCGGCGTCCCGCTCGCCGAGCGCGTCGCCGCCCGGATCTCCGAGGTCGAGGGCGTCGAGGTCCCGGTCGGGTCGCTGGACGTGACCATGTACCGCGACGACCTGCGGATGCGGCCGGCCCGCACTCTGATGCACACCCGGATCCCGGCCGGCGGCATCGACGACCGGACGGTCGTCCTGGTCGACGACGTGCTGTTCTCCGGGCGCACCATCCGGGCCGCTCTCGACGCGATGAACGACGTCGGCCGGCCCCGAGCGGTGCAGCTCGCCGTGCTGGTGGACCGCGGTCACCGCGAGCTGCCGATCCGGGCCGACTTCGTCGGCAAGAACCTGCCGACCTCCCTGGTCGAGAACGTCCAGCTGACCCTGACCGAGGTCGACGGCGCCGACGCCGTACGAATCCGCGGCGGAGAGGGGAACCAGAAGTGAAACCGCACCTGTTGAGCGCCGGCGACCTCAGCCGGGACGACGCGGAGCTGATCCTGCGCACAGCCGACGAGATGCGCTCGCTGGCCGACCGGCCGATCAAGAAGCTGCCCGCGCTGCGTGGTCGCACCGTCGTGAACCTGTTCTTCGAGGACTCCACCCGCACCCGGATCTCGTTCGAGGCGGCGGCCAAGCGGCTTTCCGCGGACGTCATCAACTTCTCGGCCAAGGGCTCCTCGCTGAGCAAGGGCGAGTCGCTGAAGGACACCGCGCTGACCCTGGAGGCGATGGGCGCCGACGCTGTCGTCGTGCGGCACTGGGCCAGCGGTGCCCCGCACCTGCTCGCCAACGCCGGCTGGTCGCGCTCCAGCGTGGTCAACGCCGGCGACGGCACGCACGAGCACCCCACCCAGGCGCTGCTCGACGCATTCACCATGTGGAAGCACCTCGGAGACTTGGACGGACGCCGGGTGCTGATCGTCGGTGACGTGCTGCACAGCCGGGTTGCGCGCTCCAACGCGCTGCTGCTCAAGACGCTCGGCGCCGAGGTGACCCTGGTCGGACCACCCACTCTGCTGCCGTACGGCGTGGGCGGCTGGGGTGTCGACACCTCCTACGACCTCGATGCGGTGCTGCCCAAGGCCGACGTGGTGATGATGCTGCGGGTGCAGCGGGAACGGATGAAGGACGCGTTCTTCCCCAGCGTGCGGGAGTACTCCCGGCGCTACGGTCTCGACGGGCGTCGGATGGCGACGCTGGCCGACCACACGATCGTGATGCACCCCGGCCCGATGATCCGCGGGATGGAGATCACCGCCGACGTCGCCGACTCGGCGCGCTCGGTGATCGTCGAGCAGGTGACCAACGGGGTCGCGGTGCGGATGGCGGTGCTCTACCTGCTGCTGGGCGGCGCCGAGTCGGCCATCGGCCGGCCGGCCATGGACACGACAGGTGCCGAAGCATGAACACGACGTTCCTGATCACCAACGCCCGGATCCTCGGCGGAGAGCCGACCGACATCCTGGTCCGCGACGGCAAGGTCGCCGAGGTCGGCCCCACGCCCGGTCGGTCGAGCGCGGTCGAGACCATCGACGCGGCGGGCCTGGTGGTGCTGCCCGGGCTGGTCGACCTGCACACGCACCTGCGCGAGCCGGGCCGGGAGGACGCCGAGACCGTCGAGACCGGCACCCAGGCGGCTGCGATGGGCGGCTTCACCGCGGTGCACGCGATGGCGAACACCCAGCCGGTGGCCGACACGGCCGGGGTCGTCGAGCAGGTCTGGCGCCTCGGTCGTGAGGCCGGCTGCTGCGACGTCCAGCCCGTGGGTGCGGTCACCGTGGGTCTGGGCGGCGAACGGCTCGCCGAGCTCGGTGCCATGGCGGACTCCGTGGCCCGGGTCCGGATGTTCTCCGACGACGGGAAGTGTGTGGCCGACCCGGTGCTGATGCGCCGCGCGCTGGAGTACGTCAAGGCGTTCGACGGTGTGGTCGCCCAGCACGCGCAGGAGCCCCGGCTCACCGAGGACGCCCAGATGAACGAGGGCGAGCTGTCCGGGCGGCTCGGCCTGCGTGGCTGGCCGGCGGTGGCCGAGGAGGCGATCATCGCCCGCGACTGCCTGCTCACCGCCCATGTCGGCTCCCGGTTGCACGTGTGCCACGTGTCCACCGCCGGCTCGGTCGAGCTGATCCGGTGGGCCAAGGCTGCGTCGACGAAGGAGGGGGGCTGGAGCGTCACGGCCGAGGTCTGCCCGCACCATCTGCTGCTGACCGAGGCACTCGCGGCGACCTACGACCCGATCTACAAGGTGAACCCACCGCTGCGCTCGGCAGACGACGTCGAGGCACTGCGGGCGGGGCTGGCCGACGGCACCATCGACGTGGTCGCCACCGACCACGCGCCCCACCCGCACGAGGACAAGGACTGTGAGTGGCAGGCTGCGGCGTTCGGGATGCTGGGGCTGGAGTCGGCGCTCTCGATCGTGCAGCAGACCATGGTCGACCCGGGTCTGCTGGACTGGGCCGGCGTCGCCGAGCGGATGTCCTACGAGCCGGCCCGGATCAGTCGGCTCAGCGGTCACGGGCGCCCCATCGAGCCGGGGGAGCCGGCCAACATCGTGCTCTACGACCCGTCGGTACGACGTACCGTCGACTCCTCGGAGATGGCCTCGCTCTCGCGCAACACGCCCTACGCCGGGATGGAGCTGCCCGGGCGGGTGATGGCGACCTTCCTGCGTGGCCGACCCACGGTGCTCGACGGGAAGCTCGCGTGAGCGCGCACGACGCACTCCTGGTGCTCGAGGACGGCCGCACCTTCCGTGGCGAGGCCTTCGGTGCCGAGGGGGAGACGTTCGGCGAGGCGGTGTTCTCCACCGGCATGACCGGCTACCAGGAGACGCTCACCGACCCGTCGTACCACCGCCAGGTGGTGGTGATGACCGCCCCGCACATCGGCAACACCGGCATCAACGACGAGGACCCGGAGTCCCGCAGGATCTGGGTCAGTGGGTACGTCGTGCGCGACCCGGCCCGGGTCCCGTCGAACTGGCGCTCGGTGCGCACCCTCGACGACGAGCTGCGGGAGCAGGGCGTCGTCGGGATCAGCGGCGTCGACACCCGGGCGCTGACCCGGCACCTGCGTGAGCGCGGCGCCATGCGGGTCGGCATCTCCACGCTCCAGGCGGATCCGGCCGCGCTGCTGCGGCGGGTGCTCGACTCCGCGTCGATGGCAGGTGCGGACCTGGCCGGTGAGGTGTCAACGCAGCAGACCTACGTGGTGCCCGCGGTCGGCGAGAGGCGGTTCACCGTCGCCGCACTCGACCTCGGGATCAAGGCGAACACCCCACGGATGATGGCGGAGCGTGGCATCGAGGTGCACGTGCTGCCAGCGAACGCATCGCTCGACGAGGTGCTCGCGGTGTCGCCCGACGGGTTGTTCTTCTCCAACGGCCCCGGTGACCCGGCAGCGACCACCGCCCAGGTGGAGCTGCTTCGCGGTGCCCTGTCGCAGGGGCTGCCGTACTTCGGGATCTGCTTCGGCAACCAGCTGTTCGGCCGGGCGCTCGGCCTGGACACCTTCAAGCTGAAGTACGGCCACCGCGGGATCAACCAGCCGGTGCTGGACCGCACCACCGGCAAGGTCGAGGTGACCGCGCACAACCACGGGTTCGCCGTGCAGTGGCCAGGCGACCCGTCCGACTCGGTCGACTCGCCGTACGGGACCGCGACGGTGAGCCATGTCTGCCTCAACGACGACGTGGTGGAGGGCCTCGAGCTGCGCAGCAACGCAGGAGACCTGTTGTCGTTCTCGGTGCAGTACCACCCCGAGGCCGCATCGGGTCCGCACGATGCGGCCTACCTGTTCGACCGGTTCTGCGACCTGATGGAGTCGCACAG
>JBBSVL010000020.1:0-16596 GCA_038233595.1 Propionibacteriales bacterium
ACCGTCCCGGTCCCGGTGGACCAGGCGTGGCAGGTCCTGCTCGATGTGCAGCGGATCGTCCCGTGCATGCCCGGCGCCACCCTGACGAGCATCGACGGGGACCGCTTCGAGGGCACCGTCAAGGTCAAGGTCGGGCCGATCAACCTGACCTACGCCGGCAAGGCCTCGTTCGTCGCCAAGGACGAGGCCACGCACGTCGCCGTGATCGACGGCAGCGGCACACAGACCCGCGGTACCGGCACCGCCAAGGCGCTGATCACCTGCCGGCTGGTCGGCGAGGGCGACACCACGCAGGTCGAGGTGGACACCGAGCTCACTGTCACCGGCAAGCTGGGGCAGTTCGGGCGCGGCGTCCTCGCCGATGTCAGCGGGAAGCTGGTCGACCAGTTCGCGGCGTGCCTGTCCCAGGAGCTCCGTACCGGCGCCGGTCCTGAGCCGGTGTTCGCCGCCACCGCGGCCGCCCTCGGCACGCCGGAGGGCCTGGAGCCGGTCGCCGCGCCGGTCGCCGCTTCCGTCGCCGAGCCGGTCGCGCGTCGTCCGTCGCCCGAGGCGATCGATCTGCTCGACACGGCCGGGGTGCCCGTGCTGAAGCGGCTCCTCCCGGCGCTCGCGGGTCTTGCCGTGCTGGCCCTGATCGTCCGCCGGCGGCGTCGCCGATGACGTCGCCGATGAAGCAGATCGGCATCGTGCTGTTCACCGGCGTCGAGGAGCTCGATGCGATCGGCCCGTGGGAGGTGCTGTCGTTCTGGACGCACAGCTTTCCCGGTGACGGCTACGAGGTCTCCTGCCTGTCCCGGTCAGGGGGTCTGGTCCACTGTGCGAAGGGGCTCACGGTGCAGGCGCACCATGACTTCGACGGCGCCCCGCCGTACGACGTCCTGGTGCACCCGGGCGGCCGCGGCACCTTGGCGCAGCTGACCGACGACACCCATCTGGACTGGGTGCGGCGGCAGCGGACGAGCGTCCCCCTGCTCACCAGCGTCTGCACCGGCTCTCTCGTCTACGCCGCCGCGGGGCTGCTCGGCGGTCGTCCGGCCACGACCCACTGGGCGTCGCTGGACCACCTGGCCGAACTCGACCCGACGATCGACGTCCGCCGCGACGAGCGCTTCGTCGACGATGGGGACGTCATCACCGCCGCGGGCGTGTCGGCGGGCATCGACATGGCGCTGCACCTGGTCGGCCGCCTCGCCGGGGCCGAGCGGGCGCGGCAGGTGCGCCGCGGGATCGAGTACGACCCCGTGCCCCCGATCTGAGCTCCGCTCAGGTCCTTCGGGCCCGGACGCGGTCGGCGGCGTCCAGGGTGGAGGCGAAGGCCAGTTCGGGCAGCTCGCCGGGGCCGAAGAACCGGGCGTCCACGGCATCGTCCGCGGCCGCCAGCTCGCCGCCCACCACCTCCGCCTCGAAGGCGAGGAAGAACGACGCCCCCCCGGACGCCCCGCCCGTCTCGAGGCTCGGGTAGACGTCGATGACACGGCCGACCCGTACCAGAAGCCCGGTCTCCTCGAGCGTCTCGCGGGCCGCCGCTAGCCGTGGATCCTCGCCGGCGTCGACGTAGCCGGCCGGCAGCGCCCATCGCCCCTTGCCCGGGCCGACGCCGCGAAGGACGAGCAGCAGGCGGTGGTCGGTGTCGACGACGACCACGCCGACACCGACCTTCGGGTCGCGGTGGTGAAGGCGACCGCAGCCGGTGCAGACCGGGTGCCGTCCGGTGTGCTCCAGCGGCGCGGCGCAGGCGGGACAGAACTGCGGCGCATCCATATCGGCAGCGTAGGCAGGACCCAGCCGGTAATCTGGCCGGACGAGTCGAGGAGTGTCCGCGTGACCCCCGAACAGATCGCCGCCGGACGGGTGCGATGGCAGCGTCGCTTCGACGCGGCGGCCACGCGGGACGCGGACTTCACCACGGTGTCCGGTGTGCCGGTCGAGCCGGTCTACGGTCCGAGGCCGGGCGAGTCCTACGGCGGCTTCGAGCGGATCGGCTGGCCGGGCGAGTTCCCCTTCACCCGAGGCCTCTACGCGACCGGCAACCGCGGGCGGCTGTGGACGATCCGGCAGTTCGCCGGGTTCGGCAACGCGGTACAGACCAACCAGCGCTACAGGATGCTGCTCGCCGAGGGTGGTGGCGGGCTGTCCGTCGCCTTCGACCTGCCGACGCTGATGGGGCGCGACTCCGACGACGAGCGGGCGCTCGGCGAGGTCGGGCATTGCGGGGTGGCCGTCGACAGCGCGGCCGACATGGAGCTGTTGTTCGCCGACATCGCGCTCGGGGAGGTCACCACGTCGATGACGATCAGCGGTCCGGCGGTGCCGGTGTTCTGCATGTACCTCGTGGCCGCCGAACGTCAGGGCGTGGACGTCAGCACGCTGAACGGCACGCTGCAGACCGACATCTTCAAGGAGTACATCGCGCAGAAGGAGTGGCTGTTCTCCCCTGAGCCACATCTGCGCCTGATCGGCGACCTGATGGAGCACTGCGTCACGAGAATACCAGCGTACAAGCCTGTTTCAGTCTCCGGATATCACATCAGGGAGGCCGGTTCCACGGCGGCGCAGGAACTCGCCTTCACCCTCGCGGACGGCTTCGCCTACGTCGAGCTGGGGCTATCGCGGGGACTGGAGGTGGATGCGTTCGCGCCGGGGCTGTCGTTCTTCTTCGACGCGCACATCGACTTCTTCGAGGAGATCGCGAAGTTCCGGGCGGCGCGACGGATCTGGGCGCGGTGGCTGCGCGACGTCTACGGCGCGAAGACCGACCGGGCCCAGTGGCTGCGCTTCCATACCCAGACCGCTGGCGTCTCCCTGACCGCGCAGCAGCCGGACAACAACATCGTGCGTACGGCGGTCGAGGCGCTGGCCGCCGTGCTGGGCGGGACGAACAGCCTGCACACCAACGCCCTGGACGAAGTGCTCGCGCTGCCGAGCGAGAAGGCCGCGCAGATCGCGCTGCGCACGCAGCAGGTGATCGCCGAGGAGACGGGGGTCGCGAACGTCGTCGACCCGCTCGGCGGGAGTTGGTACGTCGAGCAGCTGACCGACGAGCTCGAGGCGCAGGCCGAGGCGATCTTCGCGCAGATTCGTGAGATGGGCGACGGCACCATGACGTCGGGCATCCTGCGCGGGATCGAAGACGGCTGGTTCCTGGGCGAGATCGCCGAGGCCGCCTTCACCTACCAGGCCGCGGTGGAGAAGGGGGAGAAGAAGGTGGTCGGGGTGAACACGCTGACCGGGGGGATCGAGGCCCCGCTGGAGATCCTGCGGGTCAGTACGCAGGTGGAGACCGACCAGGTCGACAAGCTGCGGGCCCGAAAGGCGGCGCGGGACGAGGCGGCCGTGCGGGCCGGTCTGGCCGAGTTGGTGACTGTCGCCCGCGGGTCCGGCAACACGATCGAGCCGATGCTGGCGGCGATCCGGGCGGAGGCGACGCTGGGCGAGGTGTGCGGCGTCCTGCGCGAGCTGTGGGGCAGCTACACCGAGCCACCGCGGTTCTGACGCTGGCGGTGCGGCGTCGGGTGCGGCGAGGGTGCCCGCGGGTCGACCGGGCAAGATGGTGGCTATGAGCATGCGACCGACCGACATCAACATCGCCGGAGCATTCGACTTGTCGGCGCTGCGGCCGCCGCCGCCTGCTGCCCCCGGTGCGGCGGGCGGACCGGGGACTTCTGCGAGCGCCGTCGTACTGGACGTCGACGAGGCCAGTTTCGAGGTCGATGTCCTGCAGCGCTCGATGTCGGTGCCGGTGCTGGTGGACTTCTGGGCGGAGTGGTGCGCTCCGTGCAAGCAGCTCTCGCCGGTGCTGGAGAAACTCGCCGCAGAGGCGGCCGGAGCCTGGGTGCTCGCCAAGGTCGACGTCGATGCCAACCAGGGGATCGCCGGCCAGCTGCAGATCCAGAGCATCCCCACGGTGCTGCTCGCGCTGGGTGGTCGGCTTATCCAGGGCTTCACCGGCGCGCTGCCCGAAGCCGAGTTGCGGGCGTTCCTGGAGCAGGTGCTCGCTGCGGCGGAGCAGGCCGGTCTGCCTGGAGCGGCGGCTGGTGCCTCTGCCGGGACAGGGGTCGACGGCACGCCGGACCCCCCGCCGGTGCCGATCGAGCCCGAGCTGGTGGCCGCCGAGGAGGCCATGGCGGCAGGGGACTACGCCGGCGCCGTCGCCAGCTACGACGCGCTGCTCAGCCGGCTCCCCGGTGACAGCGAGGCAGTGGCCGGCCGTGCCTGGGCGGCGCTGCTGCAGCGCGCGGTCGACCTCGATCCGGAGACCGTGCTGGCGGCGGCCGCGGCAGCACCGGACGAGGTGGCCGCTCAGGCCGCCGCCGCCGATGTCGAGGTGCTGTCGGACCGGATCGACGCGGCCATCAGGCGGCTGGTCGAGCTGGTGCGGCGCTCGGCCGCGGACGAGCGCAACGCGACCCGACTGCACCTGCTCGGGCTGCTCGACGCCCTCGACCCGCAGGACCCGCGCGTCGTGGCCGGCCGCCGTTCGCTGGCCAACGCGCTGTTCTAGTGGTCCTGCTCAGAATTACATCGGTGTAAGTAGCTGCTGTCTCGGCAGGGGAAGCGCCGAGTCTTCGTGATCTTCGCTGTGTCGGGGGCTGCGTTGGCTCGTTCTTCTCCAGCGACGGCTCGCCCCGCACCGACGTCCACGGCAGCACGATGCGCTCGCGGTGAGGATCTCGGACCGCGGACCGAAAATTGTGGAGGGCGCGGGCCTGTGGAAAGGCTGGCGGAGTCGGCATGCTCGGCGAGTGGGTGTTGCCAGGCAGCGCAAGATCGCCGGAAAGTTGCGCTGTGTAGCAACAGGCCCAGACCGTGTGTGCCGACCCCGGCGGGACACGCCCGGGGCGACCACTGCACTGAACAAGCCCTTGACTGCGCCTGCGCTCTCTACCTCAACGACCCCACCGCATGGCAGTCCGACCCAACACCGAGGAACTAACGAGCTAACGAGCAGGACCACTACTCATGAGTCGCCCTGCCTGATCAACTGGCGGTGCGGCTGCGGCCGCCCCTGATCAACTGGCGAGGGCGAGCGGCCGTCCCTGATCAACTGGCGGATTCCGGGCCGAATGGGCGCCATATTTCGACACATGATCAGGGAGGGCCCGCGCGGTGGCCCACATGATCAGGGAGGGCCGGCGCGGCGGCCCACAACGCCACCCGGCTGCACCCGGCTGCACGCGGTCGCGGGCGCGGTCGGTGTCCGGCGGGCTGGACGCCACCGCCCTGCAGCGCCTGTGCGAGGGCGCGCTGGTCACGCCGAGTCGGCTTGGGGAAGGCGCCGAGGGCTGCAGACCGGGGTCGCCGTGCTCGCCGTCGCAGTCGGCGACCGGGTCGACCCTCGGCGGTGCATTGCTGCCGACCTACGCCACGACGACACCTGGACGCTGACACCGGGGTTCGAACGCGTGGCTTGCCTTCCATACGGGGTTTGGTTAGGCTGCCCTAACTTTCCGGACGAAGGGCCCCGTCGCGTGTTGTCTCTCCCCACGTTCCTGATCGGCCTGCGTGAAGGGCTCGAGGCGTCCCTGGTCGTCGGCATCCTTGTCGCCTATCTCGTCAAGAGCGGCCGCAGGGACCGGCTCGGGCCGCTCTGGGCGGGCATCGTTGCCGCCGTGGTGATCAGTGCCGCGTTCGGCGCGGTGCTTCAGTTCACCAGCGCCAACATGAGCTTCCAGGCGCAGGAGCGTTTCGGCGGGTTCGCCTCCCTCGTCGCGGTCGGCTTCGTCACCTGGATGATCTTCTGGATGCGGCGTAGCGCTCGGTTCCTCAAGTCCGAGCTGCACGGCAGGCTCGACGCTGCGCTCACCCTCGGACCGCTTGCCCTGGCGCTGACCGGTCTGGTCGCGGTCGGGCGCGAGGGGCTCGAGACGGCCCTGTTCCTGTGGTCGGCGATCCAATCGACCCAGCAGGCTGTCGTTTCCACGACCAGTGCCTTCGCTGGCCTGCTCGCGTCCGTCGTCATCGGCTACGCCTTTTACCGCGGCTCGGTCAACCTGAACCTGAAGACGTTCTTCACCTGGACGGGCGCCGCGCTGGTGGTGGTTGCCGCGGGAGTGTTCTCGTACGGGATCCACGACCTGCAGGAGGCCGGCACGCTGCCCGGACTCACCTCACTCGCCTTCGACGTCAGCGACACCATCGCCCCGTCATCGTGGTACGGCACGTTGCTCAAGGGAGTGTTCAACTTCCAGCCGGCGACGACGGTGCTGCAGGCAATTGGCTATGTCGCCTATCTGGTTCCGGTGCTCGTGCTGTTTCTTCGTCCGAGCAGGTCGCCGGCCGCAGCGCCGCAGCCATCCTCACTCGCCGCCGTCTGACCCCGAGCGCCAACCCGCACCACGCCAAGCCCACCAAGCGTTCCACCGAGCCGGAGGTTTCCCTCGTCATGCCCGCACGCCTCGCGCCGTTGCCTTGCCTCACGCTGATCGCAGTTCTTGCGCTGACCGGTTGCGGCTCCGGTGGCTCCTCGGACAGCGGGGGGTCGACCGCAGTGTCCGTGCGCGCGGGGGACAACTCCTGCGACGTGGCGAGGACCGTTTTCGACGAGGCTGGGAAGGTCAGTTTCGAGGTTCAGAACATCGGCCGGGACGTCACCGAGGTGTACGTCTACGGCAAGGGCTCCGACGGGGACTTCGACAAGGTCGTCGGGGAAGTCGAGAACGTCGCCCCTGGCACCCAGCGCAACTTCGCCGTCGACCTTTCCGGAGGCGAGTTCGAGGTCGCGTGCAAGCCCGGTCAGAAGGGCGACGGCATCCGCACCGCGATCACGGTCGCCGGCAAGGCCGCCGAAGCGACGTCCGAGTACGACCGTGAGATAGAGATCGTCGCGACCGACTACGCGTTCCGCGGATTGGACGGCTTCACCGCCACGGCCGGCGAGAAGATCGAGTTCAAGCTCCGGAACGCCAGCGAGACCGAACAGCACGAGTTCGAGGTTTTCGGCCCGGACGGACAAGTTCTCGGCGAGGTCGGTCCGACCGACCCCGGTGAGGAGGGTGAAGTCGTCCTCGAACTGGCCGCACCGGGCACCTACCGGTACGAGTGCGGTATCGCCGACCACGCCGACCGAGGCATGACGGGCACGTTCGAGGTGTCGTCGGGCTGAGTGGCAAGCGGGCTTACTTCGGGCGCTGGCTGGTCAGCCAGACCGTCGCGAGCGGGGGCACCCGCAGGACCGCCGACGCCGGCTGGCCGTGCCAGCCTGCGTCGGTCGCAGTGACCTCGCCCAGGTTGCCGACCCCGCTGCCGTTGTAGGTCTCGGCATCGGTGTTCAGCACCTCACGCCACTGGCCTTCCCACGGCAGTCCGAGCCGGTACTGCTCGTGCGGTCGCCCGGCGAAGTTCGACAGGCAGGCCAGCGCGGACCCGTCGGCGCCGAAGCGAAGGAACGAGAACACGTTGCCGGTGGCGTCGTTCGCGTCGATCCAGGCGAAGCCGGCGGCGTCGACGTCCTGCGACCACAGTGCCGAGGTGTCCTTGTAGACGGTGTTCAGCTGCTTCACCAACAGGGCCACCCCGCGATGGTCGGGCAGGTCGAGCAGCCACCAGTCCAGTGAGCGCTGCTCGCTCCACTCCGACTCCTGCGCGAACTCGCACCCCATGAAGAGCAACTGCTTGCCGGGGTGCGCCCACATGAAGGCGAGGTAGGCCCGAACGTTGGCCAGCTGTTGCCAGCGGTCTCCGGGCATTTTGCGCAACAGCGATCCCTTGCCGTGCACCACCTCGTCGTGGCTGATCGGCAGCAGGTAGTTCTCAGAGTAGGCGTAGACCATGGAGAACGTCATCTGGTGGTGGTGGTAGCCGCGGTGCACCGGTTCGTGCGCGACGTAGTCCAGCGAGTCGTGCATCCAGCCCATGTTCCACTTGAAGCCGAAGCCGAGCCCTCCCAGGTGCGTCGGCCGCGAGACGCCCGGCCAGGCGGTGGACTCCTCGGCGATGGTCATGGCCCCCGGTGAGCGGCGGTAGACCACGGAGTTCATCTCCTGCAGGAACTCCACCGCTTCGAGGTTCTCGCGCCCGCCGAAGCGGTTCGGCGACCACTGGCCCTCCTCGCGCGAGTAGTCCAGGTAGAGCATCGAGGCCACGGCATCGACCCGCAGCCCGTCGATGTGGAACTCCTCCAGCCAGTACGACGCGTTCGCGACGAGGAAGTTGCGCACCTCACGGCGGCCGAAGTCGAACACGAGGGTGCCCCAGTCGAGCTGCTCACCGCGTTGTGGGTCGGCGTGCTCGTACAGCGAAGTGCCGTCGAAGCGCGACAGCGCCCACTCGTCCTTGGGAAAGTGGGCCGGCACCCAGTCGATGATGACGCCGATTCCCGCCTGGTGCAGGGTGTCGACGAGGTAGCGGAACTCGTCCGGTGAGCCGAAGCGGGCGGTCGGTGCGTAGTAGCCGGTGACCTGGTAGCCCCAGGACCCGCCGAAGGGGTGCTCGGCGACGGGCAGCAACTCGACGTGGGTGTAGCCGAGCCAGCTGACGTACTCGGTGAGCTGGTCGGCAAGCTGGGTGTAGGACAAGCCCTGCCGCCACGAGCCGAGGTGCACCTCGTAGCAACTCAGCGGCGCGGCATGGGCGGCGGTGGCCGACCGGTTGGTCAGCCACGCCTCGTCGGACCAGGTGTAGTCCGACTCGTCGACGACGCTGGCGGTCAGGGGCGGCACCTGGGTGCGCCGGGCCATCGGGTCGGCCTTCTCGCGCCAGACCGAGTCCGCACCGAGAATGACGAATTTGTAGTGCGTGCCCGCGCCGATGTCGGGCAGGAACAGTTCCCACACGCCGCTGTTGCCCAGGGCTCGCATCGGGTTGCTGCGCCCGTCCCAGCCGTTGAAGTCCCCGATCACCCGCACCCCTTGGGCACTCGGCGCCCAGACCGCGAACGAGGTCCCGGTGACCGGGCCGGCGGCGCTGTCGTAGTGGCGCACGTGCGCGCCGAGCACCTTCCACAACTCCTCGTGCCGGCCCTCGCCGATCAGGTGCAGGTCCACCTCCCCAAGGGTCGGCAGGTAGCGGTAGGGATCGTCGCCCGGATAGGGGTGTCCGTTGTAGGTGACTTCGAGGCGGTAGTCGGTGACCTTCGTCGCCGCTATCCGGGTCTCCCAGACCCCGGCGTGGAGGTGGTCCAACGGATGGCTGCGGCCGTCGAGCACGGCAGACACGGCGTCCGCACCTGGCCGAAGGGCGCGGACCAGCACGCCGTCGCTGGTCGGGTGCATTCCCAGGATGCCGTGCGGGTTGTGGTGTGCCCCGCCCGCGAGGCGGTCCAGCTCCTGCATCGACGGTGTGGCCGGCTCCGGCGCGGCTCCGGGCGCCAGCGCCTTCACTGGCGCTGGGCTCTCGGCGGGGACCGGCGGATCCGGAACCACCGACGCCGTTGTCGTTCGCGCCGCCGGCTTCTTCGGTGTGGCCCGCCCGCTCATCGGAGCTCCGAACCGGCCGTCGCCGACAACCGTTCGATGCTGCCGACCGGGATCGCCAGCCAGCTCGGTCGGTTGCGCGCCTCATACACCACTTCGTAGACCGCCTTGTCGAGTTCGAACGCCCGGAGCAGTACGGCATCGTCGCGCGGGTCGGCGCCGGCGGCGCGGGCGTAGCCGTCGCAAAACGCCTGTCGGTTTCGCTCTGCCCACTCCGCCGCGCGGTACGCCAGTTGCGGTTCACCGCCACGTTCGGCGAGCAGGTGGCGGGCGGCGTAGTCGTAGGACCGCAGCATGCCGGCGACGTCGCGCAGCGGGCTCATCAGGGCCGTGCGCTCAGCCAGCGGTCGGGCTGGCTCACCTTCGAAGTCGAGCAGCACCCAACCGGTCTGCGTGCGCAGGACCTGTCCGAGGTGGTAGTCCCCGTGCACCCGCTGGATGAGGATCGGCTTGGTGAGCCCGGCGACCGCGTCGTATCGGGCCCGCAGGGCGTCCGCGTGCGGTTCCAGGTCGGGGACGATGGTCAGTGCGACGTCCAGCCGCTCGCGTAGTTGGCGGACGGTGGCCTGGTAGGTCTCCGGCCCCACCGTCGCGTTCGGCAGCGTGTCGCGCAGGGCGAGGTGCACCCCCGCGGTGGCCGCGCCCAGCCGCTCGGACTCGGCGGCAAAGTCCCCGCCCACCTCGTCGGCGTGCAGGTCCCCCTCGGCGAACAGGTCCCGCACACTGGCGGTGGCCATCGCCCAGCCGTCGGTGGCGTGCCGCTGGAACACCTGCAGCAGCGCGAGGGTGCTGCTCTGCCCGTCGATGTCGGTCTCGATCCAGCCGACCGGCCGGGCGATGTGCGGGTTGTCGCTGGCCGCGAGCGCCCGGCTCACCTCGAGGTCGGGGTTGATGCCCGGCTGGAGGCGTCGGAACAGCTTGAGGATCAGCTCCTCGCCGTACACGATCGAGGTGTTGCTCTGCTCCCCGCTGATCACCCGGCTGGGCAGTGAGGTGTCGATCTCGCCGGCGCAGGAGAACGTCACGCCGTCCCGCTCATCTTCGGCGGCGATCAGCGCGAGCAGGATTGCGGTCGCGTCCTGGCTGTGGGCGGCGTCGTAGAACACCGCACCCTCGGCCTCGCCGATCAGGGCGTGCGACAGCCGGGACGGCAACTCACCGGTGAGCCGACCGAGCAGCAGCTGGTAGCGGTCCGGCCCGCCGTCGGCGTCGACCCGCAGCACGGTGAGCATCAGTTCGGAGCTCTCGTCCAGCGCGATCTGCCGCTCGATGGTGACTCCGGAAATGGCTTTGCCCTTCCCGGCGTACCACCGCTGGTGCGGCAGCCACTCGGTGAGCAGATCGCTGATGGCGCTCATGCTTGCTCCTCAGGTCCCAGGCCGAACCACATGAATCCGTGTCCCGGAAGCGAGAGCAAATAGGGCAGCTCGCCGACCCGCGGGAAGCGTACGTGTCCGGTCAACTCGGTCGGAACGCTTCCCTCGAAGCGGCGCAGGTCCAGCTCGACCGGCTGGGGGAACCGGGACAGGTTGTTGACGCAGAGCACCCGGTCGTCGCCGAACTCGCGGACGAACGCGAGCACCGACGGGTTGCTCGAGCCGAGCTCGTCATAGCTGCCCATGCCGAACACCGGATGTTGGCGGCGCACGGTCAGCATGTTGCGGGTCCAGTTCAGCAACGAACTCGACGAGCGCATCTGTGACTCGACATTGATCGCCTGGTAGCCGTAGACCGGGTCCAGGATCGTCGGCAGGTAGAGCCGCTGGGGATCGGCGTTGGAGAACCCCGCGTTGCGGTCGGCGCTCCACTGCATCGGCGTACGAACGCCGTCGCGGTCACCGAGATAGATGTTGTCGCCCATCCCGATCTCGTCGCCGTAGTACAGGACGGGCGATCCGGGCAAGGACAGCAGCAGACCGGTGAACAACTCGATCTGGTCGCGGCTGTTCTCCAGCAGCGGCGCGAGCCGCCGGGCAATCCCGACGTTGGACTTCATCCGCGGGTCCTTGGCGTACTCCGCGTACATGTAGTCGCGCTCGTCGTCGGTCACCATCTCCAGCGTGAGCTCGTCATGGTTGCGCAGGAAGATGCCCCACTGACAGTTCTTCGGGATGGCCGGCGTGTTCGCGAGGATCTCCGAGATGGGGTAACGCGACTCCCGGCGCACCGCCATGAACAGGCGCGGCATGAGCGGGAAGTGGAAAGCCATCTGGCACTCGTCGCCGGTCTCCGGGTCGCCGAAGTATTCCACGACGTCCTCGGGCCACTGGTTGGCCTCACACAGCATCACCCGGTCGGGGTAGAGCTCGTCCACCTCCTTGCGCACACGTCTGAGGAACTCGTGCGTCTCCGGCAGGTTCTCCCCGTTGGTGCCCTCGCGCTCGAACAGGTAGGGCACCGCATCGAGACGGAAGCCGTCGATGCCGAGGTCCAGCCAGAACTTCAACACCTCGATCATCTCCGACTGCACCGTGGGGTTGTCGTAGTTCAGGTCCGGCTGGTGGCTGAAGAACCGGTGCCAGAAGAACTGTTCCCGGACCGGATCCCAGGTCCAGTTGGACTTCTCGGTGTCGACGAAGATGATCCGGGCCTCCGAGTAGGGCTCGTCGGTGTCGGACCAGACGTAGTAGTCACCGTAGGGGCCGGTCCGGTCCGACCGCGAGGCCTGGAACCAGGGATGTTGGTCGCTCGAGTGGTTCATCACCAGGTCGGCGATGATCCTCATCCCTCGCTTGTGCGCCTCGTCGACGAGCTCGACGAAGTCGCCGAGGTCACCGAACTCGGGCAGCACCTTCATGAAGTCGCTGATGTCGTAGCCGCCGTCGCGCAACGGCGACTGGTAGATGGGCAGCAACCAGACGCAGTCCACCCCCAGCCACTGCAGGTAGTCCAACTTGGAGGTCAGCCCCCGGATGTCGCCCGTGCCGTCCCCGTTGCTGTCGGAGAAGCCGCGGATCAGCACCTCGTAGAACACCGCTCGCTTGAACCACAGCGGGTCGCGGGACTGCTCGAGCGACACCAGCTCGCCGTGCTCCAGCTCGGCGCTCATCCGGCGACCGCGCCGCTGGGCTGGACGGTGAACAGGTGCGCGGGTTCGTCGAACGGGTCCAGTCTCACGTAGTTGTGCGCTCCCCAGTCATAGGTGCGGCCGGTCACCGCATCGGTCACCTCGAACCGATCGTCCCAGCCGAACCCCAGTGCCGGCAGGTCCAGCGAGACCGTTGCCACGCGGACGCCGTGCGGATCGAGGTTGAGCACGACCAGGACGACGTCGTCGCCGGTCGTCTTGCTCCAGGCCATCACTTCGGGTGAGTCCGTCCGGTGGATCGTCAGGTTGGTCAGCCACTGCAGCGCGGGATGCGTGCGGCGCATTCGGTTGAGCAGGGTGAGGTAGGGCGCCAGAGTCCGCTCGGGTCGCGACCAGTCGCGCGGCCGCAACTGGTACTTCTCGCTGTCGAGGTATTCCTCGCTGCCCGGCTTCACCGCCACGTGCTCGTACAGCTCGTAGCCTGCGTACACGCCGTAGCTCGGCGAGAGCAACGCGGCCAGCACGGCGCGGATCTTGAACACCGGCGGCCCGCCGTACTGCAGCGACGAATGCAGGATGTCCGGGGTGTTCACGAAGAAGTTCGGGCGCATGTATTCCGCCGCCTCGACCAACTCTTGCGCGTAGTCCTCCAGCTCGGTGCGACCGGTCCGCCAGGTGAAGTAGGTGTAGGACTGAGTGAACCCGATCCGCGCCAGTTCGTGCATCATGGCCGGCCGGGTGAACGCCTCGGCGAGGAACAGCACATCGGGGTCGGTCTTCTTCACCTCGGCGATCAACCACTCCCAGAACTCCAGCGGCTTGGTGTGCGGGTTGTCGACCCGGAAGATGCGCACGCCGTGGACGGCCCAGTGGCGGACCACCCGCAGGACCTCGGCGTAGAGCCCGTCGGGGTCGTTGTCGAAGTTGAGCGGGTAGATGTCCTGGTACTTCTTCGGCGGGTTCTCGGCGTACGCGATGGTGCCGTCGAGCCGGGTGGTGAACCATTCCGGGTGCTCGGTCGCCCACGGGTGGTCCGGCGCGCACTGCAGCGCCAGGTCGAGGGAGACCTCCATGCCGAGCTCGACAGTGCGGGCCACGAAGGCGTCGAAGTCGGCCAGCGTGCCGAGGTCGGGATGGACCGCGTCGTGGCCCCCTTCGGCCGAGCCGATCGCCCACGGAGAGCCGACGTCGTCCGGTCCCGGGGTCAGCGAGTTGTTCGGGCCTTTACGGTTGACCTTTCCGACGGGGTGGATCGGCGGCAGGTACACCACGTCGAAGCCCATCTGCGCCACCGCCGGCAGACGCTCCATGGCGGTGCGCAGCGTGCCGGTGCGGACCACCCCGGCCTCGTCGGCTGCGGCTCCTTCGGAACGGGGGAAGAACTCATACCAGGCGCCGTAGAGCGCCCGTTGCCGATCGACCCAGATCTGCCGCGGCTCGCTCGTCGTGACCAGTTCGCGCAGCGGGTGCTGGGACAGGACGGTGAGCACGTCGCGGTCCAGTGCGACGGCGAGGCGTTCGAGCGGATCCCGCGCGGCGTCCCGCAGGGCTTTCACTGGGCTCAGCGGGATCCGGCGGAGTTGCCGCGGCATCGCTGCGGCAGCTCGTTCGTAGAGCCGGGCGCCTTCCTCCAGCATCAGTTCGACGTCCACGCCGGCCTGCACCTTCAGCGGCGCGTCGTGCCACCAGGTTCCGAGCGGGTCGCTCCACGCCTCGACGACGAAGGTCCACGTCCCCTGCGCCGCAGGGTCATCGGGGATGGTGACGGCTGCCGCCCAGCGGTCGGTTCCCGGTGCGCCCGGCTGCAGGCGCAGGAAGGGCTGCTTGGCCCCGTCCGGCGCCCGCACCACCACGTCGGCCGCCACGGCGTCGTGCCCCTCCCGAAACACGGTGGCGGAGATCTCGACGGTCTGTCCCGTCACGGCGCGCGCCGGGTAGAGACCGCACGAGACCGACGGGCTGACCTGTGTGACTGCTATGCGTCCGACCATTGGGTCGAACCTACCCAGGACGTCGGCCCGGACACCCTGCCCGGGGTGGCCGCCTGCCCGCTAGGGTCCCCCAGGTGAGAGCACTCCGCAGGTTCACTGTCCGGCTGGCGCTGCCTGCCCCCCTGGCTCCGCTGGCCGAGCTGGTGAGCAATCTGCGCTGGTCCTGGCATCCGCAGTCGCTCGAGCTGTTCCGGTCCGTCGACCCGCAGGTGTGGCAGGCCGTCGGGCAGGACCCGGTCCGGCTGCTGGGTGAGGTCAGCCCGGAGCGACTGGCCGAGCTGGCGGGCGATGCGGAGTTTCTGGGACGACTGCGGGCTGCTCACCAGGACCTGCGCGACTACCTGACCCGGCCGCACTGGTATCAGGGCTTGACCGACGCGCCCCGCGGTATTGCCTACTTCTCACCGGAGTTCGGCATCACCGAAGTGCTCCCGCAGTACTCCGGTGGGCTGGGCATCCTGGCCGGGGACCACCTCAAGGCGGCCTCCGACCTCGGTGTGCCGATCGTGGGGGTCGGGCTGCTCTACCGGGCCGGCTACTTCAAGCAGTCCCTCAACGCCGAAGGTTGGCAGCAGGAGCGCTATCCCCCGCTCGATCCGCACGGGCTGCCGCTGACGCTGGTCACCGACGCCGCCGGAGCACCGCTCACCGTCAGCGTGGACCTTCCCGAGGGACGGGTGCTGCACGCCCACATCTGGCGTGCCCAGGTGGGGCGGGTGCCCCTGCTGCTGCTCGACTCCGACGTCGAGGACAACGCTCCGGCCGAGCGGGAGGTCACCGACCGGCTCTACGGCGGCGGCTCGGACCACCGGCTGCACCAGGAGCTGCTGCTCGGCATCGGCGGGGTCCGGGCGATCCGGGCCTTCAGCGCCCTGACCGGTGACCCGGAGCCCGAGGTGTTCCACACCAACGAGGGTCATGCGGGATTCCTTGGTGTCGAGCGGATCCGCGAGCATGTCGCCGAGGGCCTGAGCTTCGAAGCGGCGACGGAGGCGGTACGGGCCGGCACCGTGTTCACCACGCACACTCCCGTACCCGCCGGCATCGACCGCTTCCCCAAGGAGCTGATCACCCGCTACTTCGGTGGCGACAACGCCCTGGATGGCGTCCCGGTCGGGCGTATCCTGGAGCTCGGCGCGGAGAGCGACGAGTCGATGTTCAACATGGCCCACATGGGCCTGCGCATCGCGCAGCGCCGCAACGGCGTCGCCAAGCTGCACGGCATCGTCAGCCGCGACATGTTCGCCGGGCTGTGGCCCGGGTTCGACAACAGCGAGGTGCCGATCACCTCGATCACCAACGGGGTGCACGCACCGACCTGGATCTCCGGTGACGTCTACGACCTGGCTGAGCGTGAGAACGGCGGCACACCGGCCTCGGAGGCACCGGGGTGGGAGAACATCGCCCAGGTGGCGGACGCGAGCATCTGGGCGATCCGTCGGACGATGCGTGAGCGGCTGGTCGAGCAGGTGCGCCGTCGCCTGCAGGAGTCCTGGCTGCAGCGGGGGGCGACCGCGGCGGAGTTGGGCTGGACGAGCTCGGTGTTCGATCCCGACGTTCTCACGATCGGCTTCGCCCGTCGGGTGCCGTCCTACAAGCGCCTGACCCTGATGCTGCGCGACCCGGCGCGGCTGACCGCGCTGCTGCTCGACCCCGAGCGCCCGATCCAGCTGGTGATCGCCGGAAAGGCCCATCCGGCCGACGACGGTGGCAAGGAGCTGGTACAGCAGATCGTGCGCTTCTCCGACCGTGCGGACGTGCGGCACCGGATCGTCTTCCTTCCCGACTACGACATCGGCATGGCGCGCTACCTCTACGGCGGCTGTGACGTGTGGCTGAACAACCCGCTGCGCCCGCTCGAGGCCTGCGGTACGTCCGGGATGAAGTCGGCGCTGAACGGTGGTCTCAACCTGTCCATCCGGGACGGCTGGTGGGACGAAATGTACGACGGTGAGAACGGCTGGGCGATCCCGACCGCGGACGGAGTGACCGACCCGGAACGTCGCGACGACCTGGAGGCGACCGCCTTCTACGAGCTGGTCGAGAAGCAGGTACGCACCCGCTTCTACGACCGGGGCAGCGACGGGGTGCCCAAGCGCTGGGTCGACATGGTGCGACACACCTTGCAGACCCTCGGCCCAAAGGTCCTGGCCAGTCGCATGGTGCG
>JBBSVL010000021.1:0-16533 GCA_038233595.1 Propionibacteriales bacterium
ACGCGCGCCCCGAATCCGTCTGCCACGAACGGAGTTTGTCACCAACCGCTTCTCCAGGCTCTCAGGTCAGCGCGAGCCGGACCTCGCAGCTAGGGGGTTGGGCGCTGGTGCGCCGGCGGAGCCGAGGACATGGAGGACCATCTTGCGGACGTCCCAGCCGACGCATTCGGTGTCGGTCGCCCACTCCTGCGGGATCAGCGAGGCGGTCAGGGCCGCGAACCTTTCGAACTCGGCCGAGGCGAGCACCCGGGCCTCCCTGCGGTTGCCTCGATCAGACCGTTTGTCATCGCGACAAGGCAGTCGATATCGCCGATAGGCTTGTCAAGCCCTTGAAGACAAGACTCGAACCATGTGTAAGGGCATCTGCTGCGAGCACTGGCCGGATCGGCCGTGGTTCGAGTGGTGCGGCATTCATTCCGGCGCTTCTGTGCGACCACGAAAGCCCCCGGTCTTTACGGCCTGGACCGACGCGGCGTGAATCTGTAGCGTGATCGCAAGCGGTACGGCGCCGCTTCGAGGTGAGCCGGGAGAAGTCCATGGCTGGTGCGGATGACATCCAGAAGGCATTGGGGGTCGGATCCGTCGCGTTCGGTGCAGTTGCGGCCCTGACTCCGCGTCTGTTCCTCAGCATGTACGGCGTGCCCAACGAGGCAAACGTACGGACGATGACGCGGCTCTGGGGCACCCGCACGGCCGTTCTTGGAGCTTTGGTGTTCACCCTGGAAGGCACTGAGAACAAACGAAAGATGATGACCATGACCGCCGCCATGAACGCTGCGGACTCGGTGATGGTAGCGGCCGCCGGTGGCGTCCCCGTGCGAACGCGCGTGCTCGGTTCACTCACCTCGGCTGGTTTCGCAGGCGCTCTCGCGTACGCGTTGAAACAGTAGCCCAGGCTGGTGAGAGGGACCGTGGCAGGAGCCGGGTTTGAAAGCACCGGACTGCACTCGCCGTGAGAATGGAGACCGGCGGTCCTTTGGTGATTGCCGTGTCCTGGAGGCATGGCTCGCCTGAGCCCTCAGCCGGCGAGGAACTCCCGCAGCGCCGGCGCCGTCGCCTTGCCGCGGACCATGTGCGTTTCCCCCGGCAGCTCGACCAGGGTGGCGTTCGGCAGTTGCGCGAGGACGGCGGCCTGCGCGTTCTTCATGTAGGCCGGGCTCTTGCCTCCGGCGATCACCAGGGTCGGGGCTGTCACGTCGGCGTAGTAGCCGGCGGGCAGCGGTCTGCCCTGCTGGTGCCGAAGCACGATCTCGAGGTCGTAGGGCAGCGTGTGCGCGACGGCGGTGAGCTTCTTCCAGACCGGAAGCACTCGCATCACCATCAGGCCGAAGGCAGGGACGCCCACGGTGCGCATGAACAGCTTGACCGCCTCCCCACGTCGACCGGCGTCGATGAGGTCCTGCGTGCGCTGGCCGAGCGAGGGATCGTTGGGCGCGTGCGTGTCGTCCACGATGAAGGGAGCCTCGTACAGGGCGATCTTCCGCATCGGTACGCCGGCGCGCGCCGCTTCCAGTACCAGGGCGGCGCCCGAGGAGGCGCCGACCACGAAGGCGTCGGGGCCAGCAGCATCGAGGACGGCGACCAGGTCCTCGACCTCGCGGGCGACCGCGTAGGTCGAGGCGCCTGGCCCGCTCTGGCCGCGACCGCGCCGGTCGTAGGCGTGCACGGCGTACTGCTCGGACAGCAGTGGGGTCAGGGCCCGGGCGGTCCCCATCGAGCGTTGGCACATGGCGCCCTCGACGACGACGAGTGCCGCGCCGGCTGCTTGCCGGGGGCCGGTCACGTCGTAGGCGATCTCGGTGCCGTCGGCGGAGGTGGCGAAGCGGGTGCTGCTCGTGCTGGTCACGGTGGCCATGCGGTGTCCTCAGTGTCGGGGTCGGGGTCGGTGTCGGGGTCGTCTCACTCCTGCGTCGAGCGGCTCAGTCGGATTTCGACACGCTGCGCTGGTTTTCCTCGGCCCGGCGCTGGAGCACCGCGCGCTCGCCCTCGTTGCGGGTGCGCGCAGCCGCCTCGGTGAAGGCCTTGGCGGCGTCCGCGTGCTGCCCGGCCCGCTCGAGCAGGTCGCCGCGGACGCTGGCCATCTGCGGGGAGTCACCGAGAGCAGCCGGGTCGATCTTCTCGAGCACGGCCAGCCCGGCGGCCGAGTCGAACGCCCGGCCGTGCGCGACCGCGCGGTTGACCTCGACGACCGGTCCTGGCGCGGCTTGCGCCAGGACGTCGTACAGGTTGGCGATCCGGACCCAGTTGGTGTCCTCCGCCCGCGCCGCCCGGGCGTGCTGGGAGGCGATCGCCGCTTGCAGGTAGTAGCGGCCCACCGGCTTGCCGCGCGCCGCGAGTGATTCGGCCTCCGCCAGCGCAGCCAGGCCACGCCGGATCAGGAGCTGGTCCCATTTCGCCCGGTGCTGCGACTCGAGCAGCACCGGTTGTCCACGCTCGTCCAACCGCGCCCGCATCCGGGAGCCCTGGATCTCCAGCAGCGCCTGCAGCCCGTGGGCCTCCGGCTCGTCAGGTGCCAGGGCGGCCAGCATCCGAGCCAGCCGCATCGCCTCGTTGGCCAGGTCCGGGCGCATCCAGTCCTGGCCCGTGGTGGCGGAGAATCCCTCATTGAAGACCAGGTAGATCACCGCCATCACGTCGTCCAGACGGCGTACCCGTTCCTCACCCGTGGGCAGCTCGAACTCGGCCCGTACCTCGGTCAGCGTCTTCTTGGCGCGCGAGATCCGCTGGCCCATGGCCGTGTCACCGACCAGGAAGCCCCGAGCGATCTCGGTCGTGGTCAGCCCGCCGACCATCCGCAGCGTCAGCGCGGTCCTCGACTCCGGAGTCAGCGACGGGTGGCAGCACAGGAACATCAGCCGCAGGACGTCGTCCTCGATGCGGTCGACGTGCGCATCCAGATCAGACATCGCGTCCCTTCCGGCGCCCAGCTGGGCGTGCCCGATCTCCTCGGTCTTCCGGCTGAGGTTCTGCGTGCGTCGGATCGCGTCGATGCCGCGCCGCTTCGCGATGGTCATCAGCCAGGCCGCGGGATTCCGCGGGACGCCGGTTGTGGGCCACTGTTCCAGCGCCGCGACCAGGGCGTCCTGGGCGAGGTCCTCGGCAGCTCCGA
The DNA here is from genome assembly GCA_038233595.1 of Propionibacteriales bacterium. Lineage (GTDB taxonomy): Bacteria > Actinomycetota > Actinomycetes > Propionibacteriales > Nocardioidaceae > Marmoricola. Next base: position 3,110 of record JBBSVL010000021.1, read on the forward strand.
CGTCGTGGGTCAACCGGGTGAGTGCAGCGACCAGCTTGGTCGACTCCGCCCGCCAGACCGCGTTGATCGCGACCGAGGTCATCTGCTGCGGGTCCGCGCGAGCATCGGGGGTCACCGATGCACCTTATGGCCGCAGCAGACCCGCTCGCCTAGGAGCGGGTCTGCCGGCAAGCTTGTGTCGGTCAGTCCGCCGCCTGGGGAGGTTGGTCCGAGATCTGGCGCAGCGTGACGGTCAGCTCGGCTTCCGGCCAGTGCTCGGTGTGCAGCTCAGCCATCCGCCGTGTGTTCTCGATGGCGTCCTCCTTGGAGGCGAACTCCAGCACGGAGTAGCCGCCGATAACCTCCTTCACCTCCGAGTAGGGACCGTCGACGCGCGTGGTCTCGCCCTTGCGGATCACGAAGTTGACAGCGTCCTCTGTGCCGTACAGGCCACCTCCGTCCAGGAACTGACCGGCGGCCACCGACTCACCGATGAACGCGTCCATAGCGTCCATCAGCGCCTGCGGGGGCGCGCCGATGCCTTCTTCCATCTTCACGAAGCCCATGAATCGCATTGCTGAGACCTTTCGTCGGGGGGACTGGATTCACCCGTACGTCGAACCGCTGCCCCTGCCTTCGACATCAGAGCATGACGGAACTGTCAGGACCTGCTCATACCGGCTTGCTCAGAGCCTTCTTCCGCTATCGCGGGCCGTCATGTAGAACACGGGGATGACCGCCCGACGTCGACCGCGCTGGTCCGAGCTGCAGCCGATGCTCCGCCCGCGCAGGCTAGCGCTCAGTCCTACGGAACGTCGGTTGGCCACCGTGGCGTCCATCCCGGACCTGCGTCTGTTGGCCAGGCGCCGTGCACCGCGCGCGGTGTTCGACTACACCGACGGTGCTGCCGGTGAGGAGATCGGTCTGCTTCGATCGCGCCAGGCCTACGCGCGCGTCGAGTTCCAGCCGACGGTGCTCCAGGACGTCTCCGCCGTGGACACTGCCACGACGATTCTCGGCCGCCCAGCGGCACTGCCACTGGTGTTCGCCCCTACCGGGTTCACCAGGATGATGCACACCGACGGAGAGCCAGCGGTCGCCCGGGTGGCGGCACGCAGCGGCATCCCGTACGCGTTGTCCACGATGGGCACCACGTCCATCGAGCGGCTCGCCGAGGCTGCCCCGGACGCGCGCCGGTGGTTCCAGCTGTACCTGTGGCGCGACCGGGAGGCGAGCCGCGACTTCGTCGTACGTGCTCGGGAGGCCGGCTACGAGGCGCTCGTACTGACCGTCGACACCCCTGTCGCGGGCGCGCGACTGCGTGACGTGCGCAACGGCCTGACCATCCCCCCGTCACTGTCGCTGCGCACGCTGACCGAAGGTGCTCTGCACCCGGCCTGGTGGTTCGACCTGCTGACCACCGAGCCACTCGAGTTCGCGTCCCTCAACCGATTCGAGGGCACCGTCGCCGAGCTGGTGGGCAGGATGTTCGACCCGGCGGCGACCATCGGCGACCTGGCCTGGCTGCGCTCGGTCTGGGACGGCCCGCTGGTCGTCAAGGGCATCCAGACCAGCGCCGACGCCCGCGCGGTGGTCGACGCCGGAGCGGACGCGGTGATCGTCTCGAACCACGGCGGCCGTCAGCTGGACCGCGCTCCCACCCCGCTGGAGGTGCTGCCGTCGGTGGTCGATGCCGTGGGGGACCGCGCCGAGGTGTACGTCGACGGCGGCATCCTGTCCGGCAGCGACGTCGTGGCAGCAGTCGCGTTCGGCGCACGGGCGGCTCTGGTGGGCAGGGCCTATCTCTACGGACTGATGGCCGGGGGCGAACGCGGGGTGCAGCGGGCTGCCGATGTCCTCAGGGAAGAGGTCACCGGCACCCTGGCGCTGCTGGGCGTCACTCGCGTGTCTGACCTCCGAGGTGACCATGTACGGCTCCGCGGAACCCTGAGATAGTTTCCGGCCATGGACGTCATCGAGTATGCGCCGACCCGCGAGCAGTACGCGTACACGTTCGGGGGCGTCGCCCCGGTGATGCGGGTGAAGCCGGGAACCGTGCTGCGGTTGTGGTCCGACGACGCGTTCGGCGGTGCGCTGCGCACCGTGGACGACCTCTCCAGCGCCAAGGTCGACCTGCGGTTCGTCAACCCGCAGACCGGCCCGTTCTATGTCGAGGGAGCCGAGCCCGGCGACACTCTCGCCCTGCACCTGGTCGCCCTGGAGCCGGCGCGTGACTGGGGGGCGTCGGCAGCCATCCCGTTCTTCGGTGGGATGACCAGCACCGACCGCGTGGTCACCCTCCAGGACCCGCTGCCGGACACCACGTGGATCTATGAGCTCGACCGCGACCGGAAGACCGTCTCGTTCGCGGCGCGGTACAGCGAGCACCGCATCGAGCTGCCCCTCGAGCCGATGCTCGGCACGGTCGGGGTGGCTCCGGCCGGCGGCGAGGTGCGGTCCTCCCTGGTACCGGACCGTTTCGGCGGCAACATGGACACCCCGGAGATGCGCGCGGGCTCGACTGCGTTCCTCGGAGTCAACGTAGAAGGCGCGATGTTCTCCGTTGGCGACGGACACTATCGCCAGGGCGAGGGGGAAGCCTGCGGGACAGCCGTTGAGGGAGCCATGACCACCACCCTGATCGTCGAGCTGATCAAGGGAGGCGCTCCGGGCTGGCCGCGGATCGAGAGCGACAGCCACTTGATGACCGTCGGGTCCAGTCGGCCGATGGAGGACTCCTGGCGGATCGGCAACGCGGAGCTCGTGCACTGGGTCGGGGACCTGTGCGGCCTGCACCCGATGGACGCCTACCAGCTGTGCTCGCAGATCGCTCTGGCGCCGATCGCCAACGTCGTGGACGCCAACTACAGCGTCGTGGTCAAGGCGGCCAAGCACCTGCTGCCGGCTGCGGACGCGTTCGGCGGCGTGCACGCCGACCTTCGTGCGCGCGGCCGCTCTCTCGGCGCCCTTTGAACCCACCGGTCACACTCACGCCTCCCGACGCAAGGAAAGGCCCTGCCTGATGGATCTGAAGCTCAGCGGCACACGTGTTCTGGTCACCGGTGGCACCCGGGGCATCGGCCGTGCGGTCGTCGGGGCCTTCCTCGACGAGGGGGCCCACGTGGCCTTCTGCGCCCGCAACCCCGACGAGGTCTCGGCCACGCAACAGGCACTCAGCGCGCGGGGCACGGTGACCGGCGCGAGTGTCGACGTCGGCGACGGGGACGCCCTCGCGGCGTGGGTGGAGGAGTCGGCCGCCTCGTTCAGCGGCATCGACGTGGTCGTGGCGAACGTCAGTGCCCTTGCCATCCCCGACACCGAGGAGAACTGGCAGGCCAGTCTCAACGTCGACCTGATGCACACCGTCCGGCTCGTACGGGCAGCCCTGCCCCATCTCGAGCGCAGCGAAGCCGCCTCGATCATCGCGATCTCCAGCGTGTCCGGACGCGAGTCGGACTTCGCTTCAGGCCCGTACGGCACCGCGAAGACCGCCATCATCGGCTACATCCACGGACTGGCGATGCAACTGGCGCCCCAAGGCATCCGCGCCAACACTGTCTCCCCAGGCAACACCTACTTCGAGGGTGGAGTCTGGGAGAGCATCCAGACCGGGGACCCGGACATGTTCAAGACGGCGATGGAGCTCAACCCGTCCGGCCACATGGGCACTCCTGAGGAGGTCGCCGCGCCGGTGCTCTTCCTAGCCAGCCCCTCGGCCCGCCGGATCAGTGGCACCAACCTCGTGGTGGATGGCGCGTTGACCCGAGGCATCCAGATGTAGAACCCGGGTCTCCCACGCGGCCCGGCCAGGCAGCAGAACGCCGCCATGGCCCCCGAATGCAGTCAACGGCCTTTAGTCGTCTCCTCGACGTCGTTTCTCCACGCGAACCAGCAGCTCGCCGACCGCGCCCAGAAGCATGCCAAGACTGCCGAGGACGAACAACCAGATCGCCAGGGTGTTCACGCTCTTCCAGAAGAACATCACGCTACCGACGACGAACAACGTGTTGCCCAACAGGCCAAGGCTCAGATGCACCCACGGAAAGTCTCGCAGCGCCGTTCCGATCCACCGCTGCTGCGCGCCACGGCCCGTCGAATCGCGCATCGAGGTCATCGGAGCTCCTCATCTGGTGACCGGGGGATCGGCCACTCATCCTGCGGTGCCCAGATCCCGTCCTACACCTACCTTGACAGACCCCTGGGCGGTCCCACGTCCACGCTGCCTAGTCGTGTGAGCGACGGCCCAGTTCTCGAAGTCCGGAAACCAGTCGGCGCGGTCGTCGAAGACGTTCCTCGGCAAGCACAGAAACCCCACAGGCGAGCCTGGGAGGCTTGGTCTGTGCGATCCGCGACAGACGAGCCGAGCGGTGCTCTCCAGCGTGCTGTCGCGGGCGCGCTGGCCGAGGCGAGTGGGCGTGAGACCCGCGAGAACCCCGTCCTCCCTGGCGCCGGTGGCCCAGCGGGTAACGCTCTACTGACCGCGTGGACGGCCCTGGTGCTGCTGGTCCTCTCGATAGCCGAGCTGCTGACGCTGTTCGACGTGACTGGGCTGATCTCCTGGCACGTCGCGCTGGGGGCACTGCTGGTCCCGCCGGCCGTGATGAAGACGGCAAGCACCGGCTGGAGGATGGTGAGCTACTACCTCGACCGCACGCCGTACAGACAGGGCGGGGCGCCGCCGATCCTGCTGCGGCTGCTCGGCCCGCTCGTGGTCGTCTCGACCTTGGGCCTGCTCGGGACTGGGGTGGTACTGGTGCTGCTTGGCCAGGACCGATCGCACCAGAACCTGGTCGCCCTCCTCGGTTTCCGGGTGGACTGGGTGACCGCCCACCAGGGTTTCTTCGCAGTGTGGGCCGCGGCCGTCGGGCTGCACCTGCTCGCGCGGATCGTCCCGGCCCTGAAGGCGACGGTGGTGCCGGGCTCGGGGGCGGTCGTGCCCGGGCGGTGGACGCGCGCCCTGTGGTTCGTGGCCATGGCGGCTTCGGCCGCTGCTCTAGCCGTGGTGCTGGTGCACGCCGACGGCAGCTGGGCGTCGTTCCACGGGTTCGGCGACCATTCGCAGTTCGGGCCCGATGGCTCCGAGAGCGACTGACGCTCCGGCGGCGACGGAGTTCTGGATTCGCGAGCATGACTGGTCAGTCGTTCTCGGCCTTGGTCACTTCAACGGAGATGACGCCCTCGATCTCGGTGAGCTGTTCCACGAGATCTTCCACCGGGCCCTTCTTGTTGCGCCGGAACTTCATGCTCGCCTCGACCCGCGAGGACTTCCCGGACCTCTCGATCGCGCGGGTGTTCGTCAGAGACGCCTCGTAGCCAAGCTTCGTGGCGCTGGTGAGGATCGACCGCAGCACTCCGCGGCCATCCTTGTAGCGCAGGATGAATATCTGATCCTTGTCGATCGTCGGGATCCTTCGGCCGACCACGGTGAGCAGGTCCACGGTAATCAGGTAGAGAAGGGTCGCGCTGACCGCGATCACCACCATCCCAGCACCGCACGCCATACCGATCGCTGCGGTCACCCAGATGGATGCCGCCGTTGTGAGCCCGCTGACGGCATTCTGTCTCACGAAGATCACGCCGGCGCCGAGAAAGCCGATGCCCGACACGATCTGTGCCGCGATCCGCGACGGGTCGATAACGACCTCCGCGCCCAGCACATTCTGGAATCCGTACGCCGACACCAGCGTGAACACCGCGGCACCCAAGCCGACCAGCGTGTGCGTTCGGAGGCCCGCGCTCTTGAGGTGGCGTTGCCTTTCGATCCCGATCACGGCGGACAGCGCGAACGCGAGCAGCAGCAGGACGAGCTCCGTCAGCGTCGAGCTCGAGAAGAGGACGAGGTTGATCATGTACTCGCTCCTACCGTCCGCCATCGGCCAGCTGAGTTGGTCGACATTCGTCTCGTGTGTGGAGAAGCCTTCCGGACGGAACCTCCCTGAGGGCGCCGCCCTGGGCCGGGAAGGTCATTGCTCGTGTCTATCTGGCCTGGGCCATACCTGATGAAGTCTGCGGTGGCCTTCGTGGTGAAGAACTCCGCTGCGGCCAGCAGCACGTCCCGGGTGACGTCGCCTACCGACTCGTGAGCGTTCGGTCCATTGCCTCGATGTCCTCACGGAAGTCCGCGAGGCCGAGGTCTCCGGTGTCGGGATCCTTGCCGAGGTCGTCGTACCTGCGCAGCATCACCGCCGGCTCGGCGTAGGCCCGCTTCGCGAACTCCTCCACTTCGGCCCGGTCCATCTCGCCGCCCTGGACGCTCATCGTGTACTTCGAGGCGTCGGAGAGTTGGGCGTAGTACGCCGGGTCGGTCGCGCACAGGTAGCGCTTGGCATCGACGTGGAGCCGGACCGGTTCGGTGATCTCGGGCCCGAACCACTGGCCGAGCCATGCCGCCCCAGCCTCATCGTGGTGGTTGTCGGTGCCGGCCATCAGCTCTCGACCGCTCAGGGCCCCGGAGAAGTGGCCGACATCGTGGACCACCGCCGCCACGACGAGGTCCCGACCGGCACCGTCCCGCCGGGCCGCCTGGCCGGTCTGGAGCATGTGCTGGGCCATCGTGACCCGCTCACCGAGGTAGTCCTGGGCCCCTTCGGCGTCGAAGAGCGCGACGAGGGTTTGGTAGGCGTTTCCCATCAGGCGTGCTCGAGGGTCTGCAGTGTGCTGAGCAGGCCGTCCAGGTCGGTGTAGGTGCCCTGCAGGTGACGCCCACCCATCGCCTCGAAGGCGGTGCGGGCGTGCAGCAGCCGCGTGTTGTCGAAGATCAGGCAGTCGCCCTCCTCCAGCCGGAAGTTGAGCTGGGCCGGCGGGTCGTAGACCAGCTCGGCGAACGTGCGGTAGGCGTCGTAGAACGCGCGGGCCTGGGCCGGCTCGAGCTTCGGAACGATCATCGACCGGTTGTTGAACCGGACAGCGCGCACATGGTCGTTCGCGTCGAGCTCGATCAGAGGCGTCACCGCATGCAGGTGGACATCCGCGGAGTCGAACCGGTAGCTGACCTTGATTGTGGTGAGAGTCTGGAACGCAAGGGGATCCCGCTCCCGCAGAAGCGCCGCAGCGGCGAAACCGTCGACGAGCCCGGACTCCCCACCTTCGGCAGCGTTGCTGAGGCAGTGCAGCAGTTGCATGGTCGGGACCGGATCGCGGTACGGGTTGTCGGTGTGCGGGCTGATCGGCAGCGGGGTGAACGCGAGGTTGGACGCGTTCTCCTCGATCCTGACGTCGAAGATACGCCCGTAGTTGGTCTCGCGTACGAATCCGAAGGTCTCTCCAACCCGGATGACCTGCTCGGGCTCGGCCGGGACGCCCGAGAGCACGGCAAAGCCCTGGTCCACGACGGCACGCAGGAGCGGTGCGGGATTGCGGAGGTAGTCCTCCCAGGGAGTCTTGGCGACCGGCTCGACATCACTGGCCCGGGGCCACAGCTTCTTCTCGGTCTCGTTGCGCGCATCGACCAGCGGGGTGCTCACGGTGGCGAGCAGGTCGTCCAGGTCGAACACTGTGCGGTGCCCGTCGGGATCGAAGACGAGCTCGAGACTTCCCTCGACGATCCTGGCGTCGGCGACGCGTACGTCGTCCGGTAGGTCGACGATGTTGAACAAGCGCTGACCGCTGACGGCGTCACGGCTCTGGGCGTCGGTGGAACTGTCCCGCAACCAAACGGCGGGGAGCTCGAAGGTCTCGGCGGCGGTAACCAGGCGCAGATCACCGTCGACGACGTCGACCTGGGCTTGTTCCGTAACTTGTCTAGCCATGTTGGCGACAGTAACACATTGGCCGCGAAGTGCCGCTCGTCGCGGACGATCAGTGCAGGGTCGGCCTTGGGGAGGAGGTGTCCGGGCGCGAGGCGTTCGGGGCGACGTCAGGTAGCCTCCCGCGTGAACATGTCTGAAGGCGATGGACGGGAGGGCGTGGGGTGACGAGGGACGGACTCGAAGCTGCACTCGAGGCGACCGAGGAGCAGGTTGACGCGGCTCTCAAGGCGTCGGCGGCGGTGACACGTGAGCTGAAGAAGGCCAAGGCCGGTGCCGGGCGTGGACAGCTGCGCGAGCTGCGTCGGGCCTTGGCCAACGCGGCCTCGCTCGCCACGGAAGCTTCCCGTGGCGCAGCAGCTGCTGAGTCGTCGTTCGACTTCGACGAGAAGGACCACCTCGAGTCCGGCGGCTACGGCAAGGAGCTGCTCGAGGCGGCGGCCGCCCAGGACGTGGCGATGTTCGAGGCAGATGAACGACTGCTGTGCTACCCGTCCCTGATCAAGCTGCTTCCCAGCGACGCCGCCGTCGAGATCGACCGACGCCGCGAGAAGCGGCTGCGGCCGTCCGTGCTGGTGGGTCTGCTCGCGGCCACGCAGTCACGCCCGCCGCGGTTCCGGCCACAGCCGTTCCTGGAGAGCCTCCAGCGTGCGTACGACCTGGTGAGGTCCGAGGACAACCAGGCGGCGAACGCGGTGGTGCGCCTGGTCGAGGTGTGGAAGGTGCTGACCCTCCTGCCCGGGCAACAGAGCGACTACACCCGCCCCGAGTTCGCCCGCGACCTCTACCTCCTGGACTCCAGCGGTGAGGCCACCGCGAAGTCCGGCCGGCTGCTGCGGTGGCACGCCAGCTCCGGCACCCGGGAGTCGGGCACCTTGGCGACCGTGGCCAAGACCGGACAGCAGCAGCTCTACTGGGGCATCTCCTTCACGGACGGCGCATGAGCACCCCATGAGCACTCAGACCGGGCCGATCGCCGGCGTACTCGGTGGCGGTGTGATGAGCTCCGAGGCCTACGCGGCGTTCCTGGGGGAGGAGTACCTCTCCTCCTACCTGCCGGCCGGGGGAGGGTCGGTGAAGCTGGCGGTGACCGGTGACGCCGACGTGGCCGACCGGTTCCAGCAGTCCCTGCGCGCCGCCGCGGACCAGCAGCACTGCCAGATGGTGTCGTTGTCCGCCGAGACGACCAAGGCCCACCTGATCGACCAGGTGTTCATCGCCGTGGCGCGAGAGATCGACTGGCAGGAGATAGCGGCGGCCGTCGTGCGGACGGCGTACGACGACATCGCCGTGCCCGCGGCTCCAGGGCGGCTGACCGTGGCCGAGGTGGCTGCCGACCACGACCTCGACCCGCGTGAGCTGTACCGGAGCGTACGACGCCAGCTCGAGCACCTCCTGCTGGCCGACCCCAGCCTGCCCCGTGAGCTGCGCCGGGCGCTGCTGCGACTGGCCCAGGCGCACCTCGGCAGCGGTGACGTCCATGCCGCCGAGGCCAAGGTCGTCCTGGGGTGGCTCACCGGTGAGAAGGTCGGGTTGCGCGAGCTGCGGGAGGCGATGATCTATGCACGCATCGGACGCCACAACGCCAGGACGATGCTCACCTCGATCGGCCGGCTCCTGCTGCGGACCGGGCAGCGCGGACTGGTTCTGTACGTCGACCTGACCCGGCTCGCCGAAGCACGTCGCCCGCCGGTGCCCGAGCGCACCGGCATCTACTACAGCAAGGCGGCCGTGCTGGATGCCTACGAGCTGCTGCGCCAGCTGATCGACGCGACCGACGACCTGGCCGGGATGCTGGTCGTGGCCGTACTCCCGCCCGAGCTGGTCAGCGACGAGAAGCGGGGGCTGCCCTCCTACGCCGCCCTGCAGCTCAGGGTCGCCGACGAGGTGCGGGACCGGCGCCGTACCAACCCCTTCGCCTCGCTGGTGCGCCTCGACGTCCGGCTGGAGGCAGTGCGGTGAGCCAGGAGGTCCAGTGGGACCCGGACCGGCTAGGCCGCCGACGCGCGGTCGAGGCGCTGCGCAGCGGCGTACCCAACCGGGACGCGGTGATCGCCCTCGGTTCGGGACAGAGCGACATCGAGGACCGGTTCACCGGACTTCTCGAAGCCGTCGGATCGCCCCGCCACGGCCACGACGAGCGTGCGTCGATGCTGCTCGGCGCCGGGTTCGGGGAGGGCAAGAGCCACCTGCTCACTCATCTGGGCCACCTCGCGACGTCGGCCGGCTTCGTGGTCAGCACCGTGGTGATCAGCAAGGAGACTCCTCTGCACGACCCCGCGAAGATGCTGCGGGCGATGGTGGAGTCCGCGGTCGCGCCCGACGGAGCTCGTGACGTCGTCGCCGAGGCAGCGGCGGCGCTGGACACCGACAGTGACGGATACGCAGAGCTGGTGCGGTGGCTGCGCGGACCCGGTCGCGACATGAGCGAGCTCTTCGACGCGACCCTGCTCCTGCACCAGCGCCTCGGCAGCGACGCACCAGGCGCCGACGAGGAGTTCCTCGACACCATCGTCCGCTTCTGGTCCGGTGACCGGATGCTGATGCCCGAGCTGCGCCGTCAGCTCAAGGCTGTCGGCGAGGCCAAGACGTTCAACGTCGCACCGGTCAGGGTCCGTGACCTGGCCCGCCAGCGGCTGCGTTTCCTGCCCCGTCTGCTCCGCGCGACAGGCAGCGCCGGATGGGTGGTCCTCCTCGACGAGGTCGAGCTGATCGGCCGCTACTCGGTGCTGCAACGCGGCCGGTCCTACGCCGAGCTGGCCCGCTGGCTCGACGGCGGCCCCGGCGGCGAAACGGAGCCACTGGTCGTCGTCGCGGCGATCACCGACGACTTCGACGCCGCGGTCCTGAGCGGCAAGAAGGACCGCGAGAGCCTGCCCACCCGGCTGCGCGACAAGCAGACCGAGGAGTATGCCGAGATGGCGGGCCTCGCCGAGACCGGGATGCGGCACATCGAGCGGGACCTCGTCCGCCTGGACACACCCGATGCCGCCGAGCTGGAGCGCGCATACCGCACTCTGCGCGAGCTGCACAGGAGCGCCTACGGCTGGGAGCCCCCGGACGTTGCCGGCCTCGAGCAGCTCGGCGCCACCAGGATGCGCCAGCACGTGCGTGCCTGGATCAACGAGTGGGACCTGGTCCGGCTCGATCCGGGCTACCGACCCAGCACGGAGACGATCGACGTGGCCGGGGACTACCGGGAGTCGGATGAGCTGAGCGACGACACCTTCTGATAGGGAACAGCCACCAGTACAGGCAGAAGTCGCCCGAACTGCCATTTCGGGCCTTCCTCGAAGGGTTCTGCCTGTGCGGGTGGTCGCTGCAGAATAGTTAGCCTCGAAGGAGGGGTCGCCGTGACACATCGCGTCTGCACGGTCGGGCACTCGACGCGCGAGTTCGGGGAGCTGCTGAGGATGCTCAGGAGCAACGACGTCACGTATCTGGTCGACGTACGTTCGTTCCCTTCGTCGCGGAAGTTCCCCCAGTGGAACCAGCCGGCGATCATCGAGGCGCTGCCCGACGACATCGGCTACCTGTGGATCCCGAAGCTGGGTGGCCGACGGCACACCCCGAAGGGCACGCCGAGCGTGAACGGGGCGTGGCGGGTGAAGGCATTCCAGGACTATGCCGACTACATGGCTAGCGACGACTTCACCGACGGCCTGACCGAGCTGCTGGAGCTGGCCGAGCGCGAACGGCCCGCGATCATGTGCAGCGAGGCGGTGCCGTGGCGGTGCCATCGCGGTCTGATCACCGATGCGTTGATCGTCGCTGGGGTGGAGGTCGTTGACCTCATGTCGACGACCGTGACCAGGCCTGCTGCGCTGCACGAGCACGCGCACGTCGAGGAGGGGAGGTTGACCTACCCGGCCGCGCAGGTGTGAGGCAGGTCTCCAGTGTCCAGAACGGCTGCGCAAACCTTGGGGCGGGTGCTTGACTAATGGGGTGAACCGGACGCCTGACTCCCTGCGCACCAACGCGTAGCCGCGATGTTCGGCTCAGGTAAACCACACACACATCGTCGCGCCCAGCACCCGCATCGTCGCGGGGCTGGACCGGCCGCTTCCGCATCCCAGGATCGGGTCGACCCGCATCCTGCTGCGACGCTGCCACTGAGCGCCCTGCTGCTGGTCACCCGCCGCGGCCGCACGGTGTCCGCCCTGGGGTCCGTGGCCGCGATCGTCCTCGCATCGGCGCTGTCCTTCGGGGGGCTCGTGCACAACCCGGCCTGGGCTGCAGGGTCCACGGCCAGCCAGAGCCCTCACCACGACTCCCAGGACACGACCGGTCCGGAGGCGGCCGACCCGTTCAGGGGAGTCGTCGACCTGGCAGCGCGCACCACCGCAGCCGTCGCCGTGGAAGGTACGGCGGCCGCGCGGACTGTTGCACCGCGGTACGGGATCGACCTCGCCTGGCCGCAGTGCGGCGCCGCGATGCCCGACATCCGCCTCGACTTCGCCGTGATCGGCCTGACGGACGGGTCCGCTCGCACCGTGAACCCGTGTCTGGAGGCACAGGTCGCCTGGGCGCACAGCCAGCACCTACGCGTCTCGGTCTACGTCGTCCCGTCCAGTCCCGACGCGGCGACGCTGGCCGACGCCTCGCGACTGGGGTCGTGTGCGGTGGCCGACGAGACGTGCCGCTCCTATCACGCAGGGGTGCTCCAGGCCCAGCATGCGCTCGCGGCTGCCCGCCAGGCCCGGCTGCACACCAAGGGCTGGTGGCTCGATGTCGAGGAGTCCCCCCACAACACCCTGTGGTCGGAGAACACCGCTGCCAACGTTGCGGTGCTCAAGGGCTGGGTCGCCACGCTCCACAAGGCACGAACCCACGTCGGGGTCTACTCGACCGGCGGGTACTGGTCGATGATCACCGATGACTGGCAGACCCCGCTGCCGCAGTGGGTGGCGGTCGGCCTGGCCGGCATCGGCGCGGCGCGCAGCGCGTGCTCGCTTCCGTTCACGGACGGCCCGGTCGTGATGACCCAGTGGCTGACCGGACCGTACGACGGCAACCTGCTCTGCCCCGCACCCCAAGGACCCAAGGCGCTCACCCTGGCCGCCTTCGACGGCGCCTGGCACCGTGCCCGGACGGCGGGCGTCGCGGCGTTGCTGACCATCCCGGTGCCGCACCCCGACATCGTGGCGCTCGAGGCCGAGGCGAAGGCGGCCGAGGCGAAGGCGGCAGAGAAGCACGCAGCCAAGGCGGCCAAGGCGAAAGCAGCCAAGGCAGCCAAGGCAGCCAAGGCGAAAGCAGCCAAGGCAGTCAAGGTCAAAGCAGCCAAGGCAGCCGCAGCCAAGGCGGCCAAGGCGAGCACGTCGCCTACTCCGAAGCCCAAGCCACCAGCGGTCCAGAAGCCACGACCCAAGCCAGTCCCGACGCCCGCGCCCAAGGCCAAGCCGGCCCCGGCGCCCAAGCCGAAGCCGTCACCCGAACCGACTCCGACACCATCGCCGACGCCGCCCCCGGCCACGAGCTCACCGGCCGGAGGCTGACCCGTGAGGGCCGGGTTGTCACCCCGGTTCTCTGGCGGACTTCTGGCGGGCGGTGCAGGATCGAGGTGTCCACCACACCACCGGGTGTGGTGAACCATCCACCAACACCGCGGCACAGCGTCGTGGAGAAGGAGGTCGGCCATGCGCCTGACCAGACCCGGCAAGGACATCGACATCGTCCTTGCGTACGTCGTCGGGGCTCTCG
>JBBSVL010000022.1:0-16472 GCA_038233595.1 Propionibacteriales bacterium
AGCGAACCATAGGGGCACTCTTCGTGCTGCTCCTGGTCGGCACGTTCGGGCTGGCGTACGGCGTCGGTCAGGCCAGCGCACAGCTCTCTTCGGCCGTCGAGCAGCCACGCGTCCCCACGGCGCGACAGGTCGAGCACGTCAGGCCGGCCACCGACCCCAGCACGCCCGTCGCCACCCCGAGTGCACCGGCACCGAGCGCCAAGACCCGGCATCAGACCGAGACCCAGCCGAAGCGCACGCCCACGCCCAAGCCCGCGCCCAAACCCGCGCCGATCGCAGGACCACGGCTGCTGGGCCCCGGCAACGCGGGTGACCAGGTGCGCGACCTGCAGGCCCGACTGAAGCAGATCGGCTGGTACTCCACCGACGTCAGCGGCACCTACGGCACCGTGACCACTGCCGCGGTCCAGGGTTTCCAGGCCAAGCGCAGGCTCCCGGCGAACGGTGTCATCGACCAGCAGACTCTGGACCGGCTCGCCGCGATGACCCGGACCCCGACCAGCGACGAGCTGAAGAACATCAAGCCGACGCCCGCCACGACCACCGGCACCCGCCTCGACGCCCGGTGCACGACCGGGCACGCGTTGTGCATCGACAAGCGCAGCCAGACCCTGAGGTGGGTGGTCGACGGCAGGACCAGGGGCACCTACGCGGTCCGGTTCGGGGCGTCGTACTCCCCGACCCGCGAGGGCCTGTTCCACATCGACTTCAAGTCGGCCGACTTCGTCTCGACGCTGTACGGCTCCGCGATGCCCTACTCGATGTTCTTCAGTGGCGGGCAGGCCGTGCACTACTCCTCCGACTTCGCGGCTCGCGGGTACGCCGGGGCATCCCACGGGTGCGTGAACGTGCGCGACTACAACGGGATCAAGTGGCTGTTCAGCCAGGCCAGGGTCGGTGACAAGGTCGTCGTCTACTGGTCCTGACGGGTCAGCTTCGGTTGCGCCCAGGCGCCGACTACGCTCGCTCTTCGTGACGAGTCCGACGCGCGGCGAAGCGACCCGCTCCGACATCGTCCGGCTGAGCGTTCTCACCGCGGAGATCGCAGACCCGGGCTCGTTGCTCGAGCTGGTGCCCGACGCCAGCCCCTTCGCCTGGCTGCGCAGGGGTGAAGGGCTGGTCGGCTGGGGCGTCGCCACCCAGCGTCGTACGACGGGAGCCGACCGGTTCCTGCACGCGTCGGACTGGTGGAGAACGGTGTCCGACGCCGCCGAGGTCAGCGACGAGGTCACCGTGCCCGGCAGCGGGCTGGTCTGCTTCGGAGGGTTCGGGTTCGCCGACGACCCGGGTGACTCCGTGCTGGTCGTGCCGCGCGTCGTCGTCGGCCGCCGCAACGGCACCGCCTGGATAACCTTGATCGGCGCGGCCGACGAGCCGGCGGAGCTCCCGGACCTGGTTCCCCAGCCGACGCCGGCTGACCCCGGGCCGGTCACGTTCTCCGATGGCGCACTCAGCGGGGCCGCCTGGCAAGGTGTCGTCGCCGACGCCGTGGCCCGGATCAACGCCGGCGACCTCGAGAAGGTTGTCCTGGCCCGGGACCTGGTCGCCACGGCGCCGGAACCGATCGACGTCCGCGGACCACTGCGCAGACTGGCGCGGAGCTACCAGATGTGCTGGACCTTCCACGTCGATGGCTGGTTCGGTGCCACCCCGGAGATGCTGGTCCGCCGGGAGAAGGGCCTGGTCACCTCCCGGGTCCTGGCCGGCACCATCCGGCGTACCGGAGACGACGCGCACGACCTGGCGCTGGCCGCGACGCTGGCGAGGTCCTCCAAGGACCTCGAGGAGCACGAGTACGCCGTCCGCTCCGTGGCCGACTCGCTGGCGCCGTACTGCGACTCGATGAACCTGCCGGACTCCCCCTTCGTGCTGCACCTGCCCAACGTGATGCACCTGGCAACCGACGTCACCGCGGTCGTGCACGACTCCGACAGGGCCAGCGCCAACGCGCTCGAGCTGGCCGCCGCACTCCACCCCTCGGCAGCGGTGGGCGGCACCCCGACGAAGACCGCCGTCGCCCTGATCTCCGAGATCGAGGGGATGGACCGGGGCCGGTACGCCGCCCCGGTCGGCTGGATGGACGCCCGAGGCGACGGGGAGTTCGGCATCGCGCTGCGCTCCGCAGAGCACTCCGGCGACACGGTGCGGCTCTTCGCCGGCTGCGGCATCGTGGCCGACTCCGACCCGGAGGCCGAGCTGGCCGAGGCGCAGGCAAAGTTCGTGCCGGTCCGAGACGCGCTCTCCGCCGAGTGACCATGGAGCACTTCGACCTCGCCGACCCGTCCTTCGACGTCACCTCGCCGCGCGTGCACCGGGCACGGGACGACGACTGGTTCGTCGAGACCAACTGGGGCTGGGCGGTGCTGCGGTACGCCGAGGTGAGCGCGCTGCTCAAGGACCGACGGTTCCGTCAGGGCAACGCCCGCTGGCCGGCCCAGAACGGGATCCACTCGGGGATGTTCTCCGACTGGTGGCGGGAGACGCTGCTCAGCCTGGAGGGTGCGGACCACACCCGGATCCGCAGGCTGCTGATGCCGGCCTTCCGCAACAAGGTGGTCGCCGCCATGCGCCCGCGCTTCCAGGCGCTGGCCGACGAGCTGGTCGACGGGTTCGCGGCCGAGGGCAGGGTCGAGTTCGTCTCAGAGTTCGCCGAGCCCTACTCATCCAGGATCATCTGCGTACTCCTCGGTCTGCCCGAGGACGCGTGGCCGCAGGTGGCGCACTGGGCCGACGACCTGGGCAAGTCCTTCGGGATCAACGTCAAGGCCGACCTACCGCTGATCGAGGCCGCCCTCGACGGCCTGCACGGCTACCTCGACGAGGTGGTCGCCGACCGGATGGCACACCCTCGCGAGGACCTGGTGACCACGCTGGTGCAGGCCGCGGACGCGGAGGTCGGTCGGCTGTCCCGGCACGAGCTGGGTGTCGCCCTGGTGTTCCTCGCGTTCGCCGGGATGGAGACCACCCGCAACCAGCTCGGGCTCGCGCTGCAGACCCTGCTCGCGCATCCGGACCAGTGGCGGCTGCTCGGGGAACGGCCGGACCTCGGCGAGAACTGCGTCGAGGAGGTGATGCGGGTCAACCCGACCGTCACCTGGGTCACCCGGGAGGCCGTCGAGGACGTCGAGTTCCAGGGACTGCACATCCCGGCCGGTGGCATCCTGCAGATGCTGTCTCACGCCGCGGGGACGGACCCGGCTGCGATGCCGGACCCGTCGTTCGACATCACCGGGGTCCGACCGCCGCACCTCGGGTTCGGGTCCGGCGTACACCACTGCCTGGGGCACTTCGTCGCCCGCACGGACATGGCCGTCGCGCTGCCGCTGCTGGCGAGACGGATGCCCGACGCGGTGGCCGACGGGCCGGGCGAGTGGCTGCCGGTCTCCGGGAACACCGGCCCGGTGCGCTACCCGATCAGGTTCACACCCGGGCACTAAGCGGAGCGGGCGCCCGGGAGATCCTCGCCGTCGGCCAGCCGGTGGTAGCTGCCGACGCCGTCGAGGAACGCCTTCAACCGGTCGTCGAGCATGCCCAGTCCGATGTCGGAGAGGGTCCGGTCATGGATCGCCACGGTGCGCGTCGCGCCGACGGCCTTCGCGAAGTCCAGGGTCTCGGAGAGCTTGAGCCAGGGCCCGCCCACGGGCACGCAGAGCACCGCGACCGGCTGACCGGGCAGCTCGAAGGAGTCACCGGGGTGGAACACCGTCTCGTCGCCCACGCTCACCAGGTAGCCGCTGTTGGCGAAGCCCGGGAACGACGGGTGGATCACCGCGTGCTTCTCGCCGACCGCGGTCACCGGCAGGCCGGCGTCGAACGCCTCCCCCGGGAGTACGACGGTGGTGCGCTCGCGGATCTCGGGCGAGCGTGACCCGATCTGGTCGGCCACGGCGGCGATCGTGAACACCGGGGCATCGGTCGCCGCCAGGTTCGTCGGGTCGTAGTGGTCGGCGTGCTCGTGGGTGAGCAGCACCGCTGTCGCGCCATCGACCGCCTCCGGGTCGGTGAACATCCCAGGGTCGATCACGACCACGTTGCCGTCGTGCTCGATCCGGACGCACGCATGGCCGAACTTGGTGATCCTCATGGTCGTCACCCTACGAGCGGCGCGGCCAACGTGACACCTCGGGACGTCATACCAACTGGCGTCATTGCAGCCAGTTCGTATGACGTCCGGGCCCTCATCCGGTCAGCTGGTCCACGAAGCACCAGCGCCAGTCGTCACCCGGCTCTGCCGAGCGCATCACCGGGTGGTCGGTCGCCTGGAAGTGTGCGGTGGCGTGCCGGCCGATCGAGGAGTCGCAGCAGCCGACGCTGCCGCAGCTCACGCACATCCGCAGGTGCACCCACGCCACCCCCTCGCGGAGGCAGTCGGCACACTCGCCGGGGGTGTTCGGCTCGACCGACGGACGAACCTCGCGCAGGTGCTCGCAGCCACCCTCGAGCGACGCGGGGATGGAGGCACGCACCCGGGCCCGCTCACGAGAGCTGTACTCCAGCATCGACTCCTCCACGTCCAGCATCGCCAGCACCTGGGTGACCACCTCGTGCGGCACGGTCCCGCTGCTCCGCACTTCGAGCACATGCTTGCGCTCGGTGTCGATCATCCTCCCCCGGATCCGGGCGTAGGCCTCCGACGGCGTCTCCTCGTCCTTGGCGCCGATCGCCTCCCAGGCGGAGAAGTTCCGGCGTTCCAGCCGGTCCTTGATCTGGGCGCGCACGCCGTACGGGTCGTCCTCGTCCAGCTCGTCCAGCTCGGTCATGGCGACCCGGGTGGCCTGCTCCAGCAGGTTCGCGCGGACCAGTGCGTCGGCGGCCGGGTCGGGTGAGGGCACCTTCAGCCGGCGGGCCAGCCACGGCAGGGAGAGTCCCTGGAGGAACAGCGTGCCGGCGGTGACGGTGAAGGCGACCAGCAGGAGCAGGTCCCGGTTGGGGGTGTCGACCGGGATCACGAACGCCGCGGCAAGGGTGACCACGCCGCGCATCCCGGCCCAGCCGAGAACGGCGGTGTAGGCCCATGAGGGCCGCTTCCTGGTCGCGGAGCCGGGTCGGACCAGCAAGAATCGAGCCAGCGAGACCCAGACCAGACGCAGCACGATCACCGCGGCCAGCACCCCGCCACAGACTGCCGTCACCCGGCCGAGAGACACGTCACCACGGGTCACGTTGTCGATGATCGTGAAGGCCTGCAGCCCGATCAGCAGGAACACCGCGCTCTCCAGCAGGAACGCAATGCTGCTCCAGTTCATCCGCTCCTGGATCCGCGACTGGGCAGTCTGAACGATCGGCGCCTTGTGCCCGAGCAGCAGCCCGGCGACCACCACCGCGATCACGCCGCTACCGCCGAGCTCCTCGGCCGCGACGTACGCGCCGAACGGTGTGATGAACGACAGTCCGCTGTCCAGCAGCGGGTCGGTCAGCCGCTTGCGGACCTTGGCGACCACGAGGAAGGCGGCCAGTCCGATCCCGATCCCGCCGCCGGCGGCGACTACGAAGTCGAGGCTGAGCGACCCGGCGGTGACGGCCACGGTCGCGGCGGTCGCCGTCCGCAGCGCCACCAGGGCGGTTGCGTCGTTGAGCAGGGACTCGCCCTCGAGGATCGTCACGATCCGGCGGGGCAGCCCGATCCGACGACCGATCGCAGTGGCTGCGACTGCGTCCGGCGGGGCCACCACCGCGCCGATCGCGAACGAGGCCGCCCACGGAAGGCCCGGCACCAGCCAGTGCGCGATCACCGCGATGCCGAACGTCGTGAACACCACCAGCCCGACCGAGAGCAGCAGAATCGCGCGCCGGTTGGCGTTGAAGTCGACCAGGGAGGTGTTCAGCGCGGCGGAGTAGAGCAACGGCGGTAGCAGCCCGACCAGCACCACCTCGGGGCGAAGCTCGACGGTGGGCACGAACGGGAGGTAGGACCCCACCACCCCGACGAGGATCAGGACCAACGGCGACGGCAGGTCGAAGCGCTGGCAGAAACCGGTGACCGCGAGGACGACGGCGACGAGGGTGACCAGCCCGATGGCGATGTGCACGCAGCCATTGTGCTGGGTGCGGGCTCAGAGGGGATCGGGCCCGCGTGCACCCGGCTACTGGTCGCCGTCGATCAGGCCGACCTCACGCATCACCTGTTCGATCATTCCCTCCACATGCAGCTCGACGGCGCCCTCTTCGGCAGGGCGGGTCACCTGCTGTACCTCCCCGTCGCGCCACAGCCACACGTGCGGGCTGATCGAGCCCGGGACGTCGTACTCCCCACGCGCCACCCGGATCAGGGTCGTGGTCGCGCTGACCATGCCGATGCCGGACACCGGGTGGACGGCCACCAGGTGCCGGTTGGGTACGACGAACAGCACCCCGTGCGAGGGGGCCTCGACCAGGAAGTCCTCGCGCAGCAGCTGGCTCATCGTGAACACCCTGCTGGCGTTGAAGAAACCGCCGATGCTCAGGTGCACCCTGGACTGAGGGTCTTCACCGAGAGGTACGACGTCGTCGGCACGCAGCCCGGCCAGGTTCGCCAAGGCCGCCGCCCGGATGCCCGGCCAGCCACCGAGCAGCGCGACGTCGTGGGAGCCCGCCAGCGTCTCGACGTGCTCGGGATGGTCGATGGAGGCCAGCCCGACCAGCCCGTCGCCCAGCGGCTCGGCCGCGTCGGGCCGCATCGGCAGGTCCTCGGTCGCCCAGAGCCGGAGGAACAGCCGGTGCTGCACCGCAGCGAGGTCACGCTCCTTCGGAGTGGCGTGCGCGGCGACGATCCCCCCGGCGTGCTGGCCGAGCAGCTTCTGCCAGCGTCGTTCGGGGCTCTGCACCGCGAGCAGCGCGACGTTGGTCAGCCCGTAGCTCCGGCCGTCGGTGCCACGCAGGTAGCCGTCGTCGTAGCTGCACTCCAGCCCGTGTTCGGCGAACACCTGGCGGGCCAGCGCGGCAAAGCGGGCAGCCTGGTCGCCGGAGGCGAACATCGGCAGACCCGGGTCGACCGCCCGAGCGGGATGCTGCGACCCGCTCCTCCTGCTGCGCCTCAACCATCCCACCTAACGAACCTAGTCGCTCCCGGCGCTCGAAAGTCAACCGGCAGCGGGTGTAGACAAGCGGTGTAGAGAAGTCGTCAGGCACGCAGGTCCGGAAGGGAGTCCAGGTGAGCTCGGTCAAGAGGGTGGGCGAGGGGGACCACGCGGTGGTCTGCCTGCACGGCTGGTTCGGCTCGGCCGAGGGTTGGGGCTACCTCCCCGAGGTGGTCGACCGGTCGCGGTTCAGCTACTGGTTTCCCGAGATGCGAGGTTATGGCGCACGTCGCGACGAGACGGGCGACTACACGATGAAGGAGTACGCCGCGGACGCGCTCGCCGCGGTCGACGAGCTCGGCCTCGGCCGGTTCTCCGTTCTGGGGCACTCGATGGGCGGCAAGGCCGCCGCGTGTCTGCTTGCCCAGGCGCCGGACCGGGTGCGCGCTCTGGTCGGAGTCGCTCCGGTCGCACCGGCACCGGTGCCGCTCGACGCGGCGGGCCGCGACCTCTTCTTCGGCGCTCCCGGGAGCGACGACAACCGTCGGGCGATCATCGACTTCACCACGGGCAACCGGAACTCCGGGGCCTGGCTGGAAGAGATGGTCGCGTTCTCCAGACGTAGCTGCACGCAGGCTGCGTTCGCCGGCGCCGTCGAGTCGTGGGTGGACGACGACTACCTCGAGGACGTCGGGCGGCCCGAGACCCCGATCGCGTGCCTCGTCGGGGAGACCGACCCGGCACTGTCCGCCGAGGTGATGCGGCAGAGCTGGATGCAGATCTACCCCCACGTCGAGCTCGTCGAGCTGCCGTCCTGCGGCCACTACCCGATGTACGAAGCCCCGGTCTGGTTGGCGACCCAGATCGAGATGTTCCTCGCCGACAAGTGAGAGCAGCACCCGGGACCGAGCTGGTCCACGATCCCGGTACCTACGTCCGGGGCGCCCCCCTGGACGTGCTCGACCGGCTACGGGAGACCGGCTCCGGTGTGGTCTGGGTCGACGAGCCGGCCACCACGACTGCCGTCGGCGGCCCCGGCTACTGGCTGGTGCTTCGGCACACCGACGTCAAGGCTGTGCTCCGGGAACCGCAGACGTTCTCCTCGTGGGTGGGGGCCACCCAGGTCCGAGACCCTGCGACGCCGGAGGACCTCGGCTACGTCCGGCAGATGATGCTCAACATGGATCCGCCGGCGCACTCCGGGCTGCGCAGGCCCATCCAGCGCTCCTTCACCATGCGGGCGGTCCAGCGGCTGGAGGAGCAGATCGCCGGTCACGTCGACGACATCCTCGACCGCGTCCTGACCTCACCAGGAGCGACGGTCGACTTTGCCAAGGACCTGGCCGCCGATCTCCCGTTGCTCACCCTGGCCGACGTCCTCGGCGTACCACCTGAGGACCGGTTGCTGATGTTCGACTGGTCGAACCGGGTGATCGGCTTCCAGGACCCCGACTACGCCGGCAGTGCCGCCTTCGACCCGGCGTCGGGCACCGACATCGCGCGGACGGCGTGCGCCCTGCGGCCGAGTCCCGCGCCCGACGGCAGGATGCCGGACCCGCGGTCGCGGGAAGGAATGCCGGACCTCTACGCCTACGCGCATCTCCTGGCCGAGCACAAGCAGCGGCACCCGGGGCCCGATGTGATGTCGACCCTGCTCGCCCAGCAGGACACCATCGCTGTCGAAGAGTTCGAGAACATGTTTTGGCTGTTCGCCGTCGCCGGCAACGAGACCCTGCGCAACGGTCTGCCCGGTGGCATGCATGCCCTGCTGACGCACCCGGCGGCCCAACGCCGGCTGCGCAGCCGACCGGAGCTGATCGAGCCGGCCGTGGAGGAGATGCTGCGCTGGTGGACGCCGGTCATGGTGTTCCGACGCACCGCCACCCGGGCGTGCTCCATCGGCGGCGAGCCGGTCGCTGCCGGCGACAAGGTGGTGGTCAGCTTCCTCTCTGCGAACCGTGACTCTCGAGTCTTTGAGTCACCGGCCGAGTTCCGGGTAGATCGAGGCAGCCGCGACCACCTGGTCTTCGGGCACGGACCGCACCTGTGCCTCGGTGCGCACCTTGCTCGGGTGCAGATGCGAGCGATGTTCACCGGTCTGTTGCGTCGGACCACCTGGTTGGAGCCCGTCGGCGAGCCGGTCCTGCTCCGGTCCTCTTTCCAGCGCGGGATCAAACGGCTCCCGATGCGCTGGGAGTGAGGACCCGGAGAGACCGGTGCAATCCTCGATGACATGGACAGGCAACGCGTCAGCTCCGGATCACCCTTCGAGCCGGTGATCGGATTCTCCCGCGCCTACCGCGCGGGCACCCAGGTGTTCGTCTCGGGTACGGCGCCGGTGGCGGACGGCGGCGGTGTCTTCGCACCCGGTGACATGTACGCCCAGACCCGACGATGCTTCGAGATAGCCCTTGCTGCGCTGGGTGAGGCGGGCGGCGCGGTGACCGACGTCGTACGCACCCGGGTGTTTCTCGTGGACGGGACACGCTGGGAGGAAGCCGCCCGGGCGCACGGCGAGCTGTTCGCCGAGGTGCGCCCGGCTGGAACCTTCGTCGTGGTCGCCGGTCTGCTCGACCCCGGCTGGTTGGTCGAGGTCGAGGTCGACGCGGTCGTCTCGCCGCCGGACTGACCCTGGATGGTCACCCGCCTCCCAGCTCGCGGATGGCTGCGTCCAGCGCCCGCCGGTTGTCCCGGCGGCACCGCACCTCGACCACCTCGACGCCGCCGTTGGGGGTCGCCAGCGCCTGGCGCAGCTCGGGGACCGACTCCACCCGCCAGTGCGGTGTCCGCGTCGCCGCGCACAGGGCAGCGAGGTCGACCCCGTGCGGGGTGCCGAAGATCCGCTCGAAAGGCCCGGCGTACGACGGTCCGCCCTGCTCGAGCACCGCGAAGATCGAGCCGCCGTCGTCGTTGACCACCACGATCGTCAGGTCCGGACGTGGCTCGTCGGGGCCGAGCACCAGCCCGGTCGCGTCGTGCAGGAACGTGACGTCCCCGACCAGCAGCAGGCTGCGCTCACCAGGTCGGGCCAGCGCCGAGCCGATCGCCGAGGAGACGGTGCCGTCGATGCCGGACAGCCCGCGGCTGGCCAGCACCTTGCGACGCGCGCCGACCTCGTAGCGCGCCGCCATCAGGTCGAGGTCGCGGATCGGGTTGGACGCGCCGACGTACAGCTGACCGCCAGGAGGTACAGCGGCGCTCACCTCACGGGCCACCGCATGCGGCCCGAGCCCTTCGGCGTCGACGAGCGCGTCGAGCTCCCCGGAGACCCTCGCGTCGAGCTCCCGCCAGGCGTCGAGCCAGGCCGGGTCGTCGGCATCCGCGGTGAACGCCGCAGCCTCCGAGGTGACCGGGTGCGGCCGGGCCGGCCAGCAACCGCGGGGCGGCACCGAGAACACCTCGATGCCGCGCGAGACCAGCCCGGTCACCGGGCGGGACAGCGTCGGATGGCCGACCACCACCACCCGCTCGATCTGCTGACCGAGGTCGGAGTCGAGCAGCAGCCGGTAGGTCCGGATCGCGTTGTCGCCGGTGCGCGAGCCGCTGCTCGGCTCGGCGAACAGCGGCCAGCTCGCCCGCTCGGCGAGCCCGCGAGCAGGCGGCCCGGCGCCGTCGCCGGCGACCACCACCGTGCGTGGACCCAGCGGCAGCCGCACCGCGTCGGGTGCCTCCGCCCAGCGTCGCCGTGCGGTCCGTGGTCCGGCAGGGTTCTGGGCCGAGAACACCCTCGTGTGGTCGTGGGGCACGAGCGGGTCACTGAGCTGCACGTTGAGGTGCACCGGGACCTCACCGATCTCGAGCTCGCGGAGGTCGCTCTCCTCGGCGATGTCGAGACACGGTGCGGCCGCGCCGTACAGCCCGACCTGGTCGGTGGTCTGGTTCGCCCCGGTTCCGCGCAGCGAGGCGGGGCGGTCGGCCGTGACCACGACCAGCGGGACCCCCGCGTGGGCTGCCTCCAGGACGGCCGGATGCAGGTTGGCGGCGGCAGTGCCCGAGGTGCACAGCACCACCGCGGGACGGTGGCTGGACTTGGCGATGCCGAGGGCCAGGAAGCCTGCGGTGCGTTCGTCGATCCTGGTGTGCAGGGTGATCAGGCCCGCCTGTGCGGCGTCGTACGACGCGAAGGCGAGCGGGGCGCTCCGGGAGCCGGGGCACAGGACGACGTGCTCGACTCCGGCTCCCAGTAGCCGGTCCAGCACCGCGTCGGCCAGGGAAGCAGAGCTCATCGCGAGGCTGTTCATCTGCCGTCCCCTGGCAGCAGCCGGGCGACGGCAGCGAGCCGGGCCTCCCAGTGCGCGATGCGCTCCGGACCCGCCTCGAGCCGGTCCAGCGACTCCGGAGACGGGCCGGAGCGCATCACGTGCAGCATCCCGTCGACGGGCAGCATCGGCAGTACACACACGTCGTCCTCGAGCAGCTGCACGGTCGCCAGCCCACACGCGTACGGCAGCTCGGGCAGGGCCGCTGCGAGCGCCACCCCGGCCGCGATCCCGATCGACGACTCGACCGCGCTGGAGACCACGACCGGCATCCCGATGTCCTCGGCGATGCGCAGGCAGGCCCGCACCCCGCCCAGCGGCTGCACCTTGAGCACGGCGATGTCGGCGGCGTGCAGGTCGCGCACCCGGTAGGGGTCCTCGGCCCGGCGGATCGACTCGTCGGCCGCGATCGGCACGTCGACCGCCCGCCGTACCTCCGCGAGCTCCTCGACGGTCCGGCATGGTTGCTCGACGTACTCCAGGCCGCCGGCCACCCGGTCCAGCAGCCGGATCGCCGCGACCGCCTCGTCGACCGACCAGCCCATGTTGGCGTCGACGCGAACCAGCCCGTCGAGCCCGATCGCGTCGCGCACCGCCTCCAGCCGCTGCTCGTCGTCGCCCAGCGTCTGGCCCGGCTCGGCGACCTTCACCTTGGCCGTGCGGCAGCCGCCCTCGACCACGATCCGGTGCGCGTGCCCGGCGTCGACAGCGGGCACCGTCACGTTCACAGGTACGACGTCACGCACCGGGTCCGGCCACCCGTCGTACGCCGCCTCACGGGCACAGGCCAGCCAGGGCGCGGACACCGCGTCGTCGTACTCCAGGAACGGGCTGAACTCGCCCCATCCCGCCGGTCCCTCCAGCAGCAGGCCCTCGCGCACGGTGATCCCGCGGAACCGGGTGCGCAGCGGGATCGAGAAGACCCTCATCCCGGTGCCTCCCGCAGCGCCAGCCGATCGACCTTTCCGTTGTCCAGCAGGGGGATCTCAGCCACCGCGACAACCTCGCGAGGCGCCCACAGGCGGGGATGCACCGCGGCGACCCAGTCGCGCAGCTCGCCCAGCCCGACCTGACCGACGACCACGGCCACCAGCCGCTGGCCCCACTCGCCGTCCGGCACCCCGACCACCTCCGCGGCGGACACACCAGGGTGCTCACGAAGCCGGGCGGCGACCACCCCCCCAGGCACCTTCACCCCACCGGTGTTCACCATGTCGTCGGCGCGGCCGAGCACCCGCAGCCGCCCGTCGGGGCCGATCTCGCCCAGGTCGGAGGTCACGAACCACCCTGCCTCCAGCACCTCGGCCGTCAGGTGCGGGTCGCCGTCGTAGCCGTCGAACAGCGTCGGCCCGGCCAGCCGCACCAGCCCGTCGGCGCCGATCTTCACCGCGACCCCGTCCAGCGGGTGCCCGTCGTACACACAACCGCCGCAGGTCTCGCTCATCCCGTAGGTCGCCACCGCATGCACCCCAGCGGCCTCGGCGGCGGCACGCAGGGTCGGGTCGAGAGCGGCTCCGCCCACCAGCACCGTGTCGTAGCTGGCGAGGGTCGCGGCCGTGGCCGGGTCGGCCAGCATCCGGTGCAGCTGCGTCGGTACCAGGGAGACGTAGGAACGGTCGCTGGTCCGCTCCAGCCCGGTCAGGGGCGGGCCCCCCGCGAGCAGGGCGCGCACCATCACCTGCACCCCGGCGACGTACGACGGGGGCAGCAGCAGGGTCCACCGCCCCGGGCCGCCGAGCCGGTCGTGGGTGGCGTGCGCGGACGCGAGAACCGCGTTGCGGGACAGGGCGATCCGCTTGGGTCGTCCGGTCGAGCCCGAGGTCTCGATCAGAAGGGGCCACGGGTCGTCCGCGGCCAGCCAGATCGAGAGCCGATCGGTGACCTCCGCGACCGATCCGGACACGGGTCGCAGGCTGTTCACCGGGCCAACGCTAGGGCCTGACAGACTCCACGACCATGTCGACTCTTCGGGCGACCCCCGCGCAGTGGCTCGAAGGGGCCCGCCCACGAACCCTGCCCGCCGCGGTCGCGCCGGTGCTGGCCGGCACCGGAGTCGCCGCGTTCGGCCACCAGGAGGTCTGGTGGAAGGCGCTGCTCGCACTCGTCGTCTCCCTGGCGCTCCAGGTCGGGGTCAACTACGCCAACGACTACTCCGACGGCATCCGGGGGACGGACGCGGCTCGCGTCGGTCCGCTCCGACTGGTCGGCTCGGGGGCGGCGAGCCCGCTCTCGGTGAAGTTCGCGGCGTTCGCGGCGTTCGGTCTCGCCGCGGTCGTCGGCCTGGTGCTCGCGGTGACCACGACCTGGTGGCTGGTCCTGGTCGGCGCGCTGTGCATCGTCGCCGCGTGGCTCTACACCGGCGGCTCGCATCCCTACGGCTATCTCGGCCTCGGCGAGGTGATGGTGTTCGTGTTCTTCGGGCTGGTCGCGGTACTGGGTACGACGTACGTGCAGACCCGCTCGTTGCACCCCGACGTGCTCGTGCCCTCGCTGTACGCCGCAGTGGGCGTCGGTGCGTTGGCCTGCGCCATCCTGGTCGCCAACAACCTGCGCGACATCCCGACCGACCGCGAGGTGGGCAAGCGCACCCTGGCCGTCGTACTCGGCGAGGATCGGACCCGCTACCTCTACGTCCTGCTGGTCGGTCTGGCGCTGGTCGCCGTCGTCGCGCTCGCACTGTCCACGAGCACATGGGCGCTGCTGGGCCTCGTCGGCGTGCTGGTGGCGGCACGCGCCTCCCGCACCGTGCTCACCGGTGCCGTCGGCCGTGACCTGGTGCCGGTGCTGCAGCTGACCGGCCTGGCCGAGCTGCTCTACGCCCTCGGCGCCTTCGCCGGCCTGCTCGTCGCCCGCTGACGGTCAGCGGCCGCGCGGGAGGTCCACAAGCGCAGTCCAGAGGCTGGAGAGATCACTCAGGTCGCCGGTGTCCCGGCGTTCGACGAGCTGCGTCCAGACCGGGGAGTCGAGCAGCTCGGCAGCGTTGACGGCGGTCGAACGATCCAGGCACGGCTGCGGGACGTCCTGCGGGTCGCTCGTCGTGCAGTAGTCGAGCTCGTGGGCCTCATAGGCCGCCTTGAGCACTCCCGAGACGGCATCGACTCCGGCGATCACCACGGTGCCCGTGGGTGAGGTGTTGACCGGCAGCACCACGAGGTCCGGACGGTTGCGGCGCAGTACCTCCGCCACCTTGAAGACGTCGCCGGCCCAGGCATTGGTACGACGTACCCGAGCCGCCTCGAGCACGTTGCGCGGCAGCATGTCGTCGAGCACGACGACCCCGGTCGGTGCCATCAGCTGTTCGGTGTTGATGAAGTCGCGCAACGCGAACTCGGACAGGTGCATGCCGTCGATGAACGCGAGATCGACCGGGATTCCACCGAAGTGGGCGACGGCCTCGGGTTCTGCGAAGAAGTCGTCGCTGGTGCTCCTGATGAGCGCGACGTCGCAGCGGATCTCTTCGGTGATCTTGAATGCCGGGTCCACACCGATGGACCGGGTGCGCGAAAGAGCCATGCTGTGGCCCTGGTTGACGCCGATCTCCAGGTAGGTGCGGGGTTGAAGCCGCTCGTGAAGTCGCCCGAGGAGCTCGTGCCGCGACATCGTCGGCTGCGGGTGCGGTGTGAACGGGTCCGAAGCGCGCGAAGACTTCGGTCCAGCGGCCTTCGGTCCAGCGGCCTTCTTGAGTGCACCCGGCCCTCTTTTCGCTCGTTTGGCTGGCGGCGCGTCCACCGCGAGGCGGTGAGCCACCCGGTTGCGCAGCGACCGCTCGGCCCGGCGAAGCGCGTCGGTCCGCTCCGGCCCGACGACCGACTCGAGTCCCTTGCCGATACTTCCTCGCACGCCCATACTTCCGCTCTCGTGTCTTGTCGTCCCGGACGGCGCTCACGGTAGCAACGCCGCCGAGACGGCGCGGATTGATGCGCGACTGGTCATCAGGGGTCGTTCCGGGACGGTCAGATCCGCCCCGGACGACCTCCGGGTGCTCCCGGCCGACGAGGTTCTGCTCGCGTGCGCACGCGACCTGGGCGGGGTCGTCCTGGTCGACTCTGCGATCCGTTCGGGCCATACCGACCGCAAGCGGCTGTCCCGAATCGCTTGTTCCGGGCCGGCGTGTTCATCGCGCGCGCCGACCTGTGGCTCGTGGGCACCCAGGTGGTTCACGAGTACGACGCTGGCGAGCACCTCAAGCGCGCCCGGCAGCAGCAGGACCTTCGCCGCACACGGCGGCTGGCCAGTTCCGCGTGGCTACGCCGGGGCTATGCCTCCGACGACGTGCTGCATCGAGCAGTCACGATTCTTCGGGACGCCGACCTGAGCCCTGGGCCGACTGCGCAGACGATGGTGCCTCCCCGACGGGACTGGTCATCGGGGGACGCAAGCCGGGTGACTGGACATCCCCCCGGTGACCAGTCGTGCGGGCATGTGCGCCGGCCCGGCGACCTCGACCCCCAGGCGATGCTCAGTCGGCGTCTTCTCGGGACTTGAGCTCCTCGAACCGGGCGGTGGCGCGGGTGGCGCGGGCCTCGACCGAGGCGGCGAGCCGGGACCGCGGGCCGGAGAGCAGCCTCCAGGAGAGCAGTGAGGAGACCACCGCGGCGACGAGCAGCACCACCAGCAGGTTGATCGTGGTGCCCGCGACCAACGCATAGATCCCCCAGGTCACCGCGGCGACGGCCAGGAACAGGCCGATTCGCAGACCGGTGTACGTCCAGAACTCCTTCACGCAGCCCAGCCTACGAGTCCACCACCAGCGGTTTGCCACACGCCCTACTCTTGGGGTGTGCTCCGGGTCCTGCTCTACGTGCTGCTTCTCGCGGTGATGTTCTACGCCCTGTTCTGGGCCATCGGCCGACGCAACAACCTGCCGCCCTCGACGATGCCTCGCGGCCCGGTGGGTCCCGACGACGACGAGGACTTCCTGCGCGAGCTCGACCGAAAGCGCCGGCACCGCACCGACGACAGCTAGCCACCCAGCGTGCGGGTGACCAGCTCGACGGCGTAGGAGTGCTGGCTGCCGGAGCCGAAGAAGAAGTTGATCCCGACGAAGTTGAACCACAGCGTCCCGAGCCCGACCAGCGCCACCATCGCGGCCCGGTTGCCCTTCCAACCGGCTGTCGCCCGGGCGTGCAGGTAGCCCGCGTAGACGACCCAGGTGATGAACGCCCAGACCTCCTTGGGGTCCCAGCTCCAGTAGCTCCCCCAGGCGTACTGCGCCCAG